>NZ_QPEL01000160.1:0-1130 GCF_008368965.1 Bacillus sp. AY2-1
GTATAAAACTTTGTTAGAAAAAGACTTTAAAATTTACATGTTTTTTATGAAGCGTAATATTGTAGCTTTATCTATGTGGGGTTCTCAATAACTGTTAATACAAAAAGTTAAGATATATAGTTTTATAGATATGAATTATTACATAAAAACGCACTTGGAAAAGGATGTATGATGGTAATAGAATACAAACATCAAGGGGGAACTTAAAATGAAGTTAAATAAACTAGTGCTTAGTTGTGGAGTAGTTTCAGCATTAACACTTGGTGTGTTAGGGAATAATACTTATGCTGAAGAAGTACACAAAACGAATGATCCAATTCATGTAGTTGAACATGTTTCTGCAGACTTATTATTAACCCAAACAATGGATTATAGTGGCGAGGCTGAAACTTCTTTCGTATATGATGGGAGTACTGACTTAAGCTTCTCTATGAAAAATAATGGTCAAAATACAATGGGATATAGTGTAAAAGGTCCAAATACAGAGCTAATTGTTGGTGGTTATATAAAACCTGGAGAACAACAAATTAATGTTACAAATGTACGGAATGCTTTATCTCCATTACCGAATGGAACATATAAAATTTACGTTTCAAATGATGATGGTTCTAAGGGGCAATTCCAAGTTTCAGTAAGATCTATGAATTAAATTTAAAACGCTTTGTTTTTAAGTTAATTTAATCTTTACTTATTGGAAAGAAGCTAAATTGAATTGAGAATTACCGATAAAAATGAAAACGAGCACCTTATCTAATTGTGAGAGGGTGTTCTTTTTTGCTATTAAACAGAAAACAATTACTTCCAACCACCTATAAATATATTTTGATATTTTCATTGCTAATCTACTAGTTTGTGTCAACGAGAGAATGTCTACTATAAAAGATATTAAAATAAAGATGATGTAACATTCAGCTAAATTATATGGGGAAATAGAAAAACCACTCTTATATGAGTGGTTTTTAGTAATTATTTTTAGGTTATACATTTAAAATTAGGCTAAGTTATAGAAATAATAAACATTTAATCCCGCATTAACTGGCAGTAAGACTCCCACCTCAAAATTCAGCGGAAGCAAAGAAGTTAGGTGGGGGTCGGGCTGCCAGTAAACGCCCGATTGGTTCAACTAATAA
>NZ_QPEL01000161.1:0-8972 GCF_008368965.1 Bacillus sp. AY2-1
CTATATGCTTGTCCTTTATATTTGTGCATAATCAATATATAAATATCTTTAGAAATATTTAAAAACTTTTATTTATAGTTCTTTCTGGCATTTTATCATTAAGAAATTTATTGAAGGTTTATTCTCCATGTTCTTATTTGGTTCATCAATTTCGGAAACTTGTACTAGTCCATATTTATTAAAATCTCGTTTTATAGATTCAGAATTATAGAAGAACATTTTTACGCCTTCCATTATTTCGAAATAGTCTTTATCCAACTGTTTCCCCTTCCCAAACATTGGGGCTTTTTGAGAAACAGTTGTGAAAACCATATATCCACCTGGTTTTAGCTGATTATAACAACCTTTAATAAATTGCTCTCTCTCTTGCTTATTCAACAAATGTAGAAGTGCATGACTGTATATACCATCATACGATTTGTTATTAAAAGGCATCTCATTTACCGAACCGTGATAGATACTAATATCTTCTAGGCCATTTTGCATTGCTAAATCAATGGCTGTTTTTGAAATTTCAATACCTGTTACATTTATACCATTATCGATAAAAACCTTTGCATTTCTTCCATAACCAATACCCGGAACTAATATATCCTTAACGTTCTTTTCAAGAAAAAAATCTTTTGTCAAAATTGCAGATTCTGTAGGTTCAAATCCCCACATCGTTTGTTTTTCAATAAAACTTGATTCCCAAAATTCCATTATGTATCTATCTCCTTATTTTCAATCCATTTTTAGTATCAAATTAAAAGCATTTTTGTATTTGCTATAAAGTTTTTTCTTCTATTCATACCACTTACCTTAGTCATCGTAGCTCCATTGAATATAGCATAATAATAAGCCTATATCTAATATAAAGATTGGTTAAAAATCTACCCTATTTTATTAACCCTTACGTTTATAGAAAATAAAAAAACAGCCAATATTTTTATTGTAGTATTGGCTGTTTCTCATGAGAAATCATCTTTTTATATTGTACTGATCTAATATTTTTTCTAACATTTCTAAAGTTATTGGTTGTGCTTCTTTTATTAATTGATAGCCAATACGCCCATTCGGTTCCGCTGTAACTTGCTGTAAACTCTTCACATCATGAATCCCTTTTTCTCTTAATTGCATATAAAGTTGTTGTTCCGACATTTTTGCCTGCATCAAATTCTCTTTTACAATCTCTCCGTTTTCAACAATTATAATGCTACTTCCATTTAGGAATTGTTCCACCTTCCTTGATTTCAATTCAAAGAAATGAATGGTAAGTAGTATGCTTGCAAATATGATAGCTGCAAATAGAGACGGGACTACTTTTCTACTTAATACAGGTTCTACAATAATACGGCCAATTGAAACAACTATAATTATTTCAGCTCTTGTCATTTGGCTGACAGATGTACTACCTGTCATTTTCAAAACAATTATTCCTGTAAGAGTTAATATAATACTTTCCCAAATTATATTCATAATAACCCAATCCTTTAATGGTGGATATTACTATCATTCCCATTAAAAGTGTATTTTACTTCCCTATCAAATTGTTAAACCCTTCAGACCATGATGGAAATACAGGTGTCCATCCATACTCTTTACGTGCCTTATTATTTGAAGCTCCTCTTTCCCAACTATTTTTCCCATCTTGAACTTTAGGCTTAGGTGCCCCTATCGCTGCTGCATATATCGGTAACCATTCTTTACTAGTTGCTGGATAATCATCTACAATATTTACGATTCCTGAAGGCCAATTAAGAGCTAGCATAGTAGCTCTTGCAGCATCTTCGACATGTATAAACGAGCTTATCCCGTCTGATGCAATAATCTCATTATTACCATCAGAAAGTATACATATTTGTCCATTAGTTTTAAGAGCTTTTTGCAATGCATGAAATCCACTATTTGTAGCAGAACATTCGAAACCATAATTATATGTTTCTATTATTTTTTCTTCTGAATCATATATGTTTTTCGCACCAAAATTCTTTGCAAAATCTCTTCTATTTTTATTAGGCTCAACAACATCCACGTGCTCAACGCCTACATAGTATTTTAAGAAATAACAAGCGAGTAAACCAATAACTCCCATTCCAGTTATAAGTACTTTTTCATCCTGTTGCGGGTTTAGTTTCAATACTCCTTTAGCGGCATCACACGAAAGAATAGATAATAAAGCAACTTTAGGTTGTATAGAACTAGGCACTCGAATTACTTTATGCCCCTTAACTATCCCTATCGTTTCATGTCCATAAAAAAAACTACTTTATCGCCTACGTTTACATGTGTTACTTTATTACCAACTTCAATCACTTCACCATAACTTTCATATCCAGTTTTTCTTGGATAAAAAGGATTCGTATCCGTAACATCGGATCCATTATACTGTGGTAACTCGGCCCCAATGCTTATAGCTCCTGCAATTGTTTTAACAATAATTTCATCGTCCTGTATGGATCTAATTTTACCCGGTTCCCACTTAAGTTGTTTCGCACCTTCTAAAACTAACTTATACTGTTCCATTCATATCCTCTCACTTTATAAAAATATATTCTCACTAAGTTTCAAACAATGTATAATAGATTCATCCAAAATTAAAGCTATAACGTTGGCTAGCACCCAACAGTGATAATATGATAATTGAATTTGATGGATATAGAATAAACGAGTATGTTATTGGCCGTAACTGTTCTATTAACGAATTAATAACGATGTATTTAAATGTAAGAAATGAAGAGATATCTAATGAGGATCTGCTACGCTTATTTTGTGTACGATATTATTACAAAAAAACTCCAAAGTTACTACAAGAAGACGTCACTAGCAATGTTGTCATTGATTTAGATACGGACTATATTTATATCCCAAATAGATAACAGTAAACTAGATTGATTAGTATTTATGATTCAGCTAAGTGTTTAATAAAATAAGTAATTGCCCAAATTAATGTCGCAAATTGAGTGACAAAATACATTGTCCATTCAAAGCCAGTCAATTTTCTCTCTCGTTTAACCTTCTTTAAGTATCTGTAAAATATGAGTGTACTTAAAAACATAAGTAACAATGATAATTGCTGTAAATCATCAACTATACGTACCGCCATAGACTCCATCACCCTCCTATTCAAAATAAAAGCTATACTTTAAGAGCATCATTAATTGGTAGTTTATTTCCATTTTAAACACTTATGTCATAAATAAAAAGAGCACTCAGCTATTGAGTGCTCTAAAAAATATTAATTAAACTCAGTTCCTTGTAATGGTTACATGTAATTCCCCTTACTTTTTATAACTCAGTTCTATTACTTGTGGTATATACTTACTATCATATTTTCTCGTATAGATTTCTCCATCTGGAGTAACTAATTGTAAAACAATCTCACCACAAACCCCATCTAGTATTTCAAATTCACCTTGTGCATTTGAAATACTGCGTTCCTTACTTTCTTCAATTGAATCTTCATATATTTTCACATTAGATGTAGGTTCGTTATTTTGATCTACGATAATACCTCTTGAATACTTACCAACCGCGATGCATTGGTCATCTTTTTTATAATATTTAGTCACAACTATAGCTCCAATTATTATAGCGGCACACACAAACAAGAGAATTATTTGGCGCCTCACAACAAATCTCCTAATTCAAATTATTCTTTTCTAAACTGAAAATTCAAGTGTCTTGATTGGTTGATTTCCTCAATTACTTTACGAATACCTTCTTCAATCTTGTCTTCTTTTACATTCGAAACATTTAATTTTAACAGTCTTTCTTTAGGAAAATTCCTCATATAATTCTTATCAATCGTATCGATACTTATTTGAATGTCACCTAGTTTTTGTATAAGTGTTTCTGTAACTATGTTTTTCTGCATTTCTAAACAAGTGTGTATTCCAAATGTATTTTGTCTATTATATGTAAATAATGATGGATTTTCATTTTGCACTTTTTCTAATGTTTCTGCTAGTTTTATTGATCTATTGTAGTAGGAAGAATTAATTTTACTTTTATGACGTTCAAACATACCGCTCTTTATATAAATTTCTAAAGCCGCTTGAGAAATCATCGGACTATCAATATCTAGTATCTTTTTGTATGTATAAAAAGCATTTGCAATGGACGGTGGAATGACCGCAACTCCAACCCGTAAACCAGGAAAAATAATCTTTGAATAACTTTTCAAATATATGACATGACTACAATTATCCAAGCTATATAACGGATCTGCTTTTGAATCAGTTTCTAAATCTGCTAAATAATCATCTTCCACTATAAATACATTGTATTTCTTAGCCAATAGTACGATTTTTTCTTTCTCATCTTTAGAATAAGACGTCCCAAGCGGATGATGATATCTCGGTATCGTATAAAAGAATTTTATTTTTTCAGTTTGAAATATTTGTTCCAATTCATTCAAATCGATACCTTCATTCGTACGTTTAATACCGATTACAGGAACTTTATTTATTTCTAGATAATCAATATATAAATGATATGTTGGCTGTTCAATTAATACAGTTTCATTTCCATTCAGAAATGGTATAGAAGTTAATATAGCAAGTGCCTGCTGAACACCTGACGTTATAAAAATATTTTCTTCTTTTGTAAAGACTTGATAATTTGCTAGTTGTTTTTGAATAACTGGTATTAAAGATGGTAACCCTTTCGGAGTTCCATATACAAACAAATCATTTTTATACGTATCAATAGCCTTATTAATACAATGTTGAAAATCTAAATATGGAAAAACATCTGGATCTGGTGCTGAGGAGGCAAAATCAATTATCTCGTTATTTTCTATAGTACTCTCTGATTTTTTAACAACGTAGTATCCACTTTGAGGGACAGAATATATAATGTGACGCTTTTCTAATTCTTGTAGCGCTCGTATAACTGTCGCCTTATTACATTCATATTGCGTAACGAGTGACCGTATAGACGGTAATTTCTTTCCTTCTTTTATTTCTCCATTTCGAATCATATTTTCTATGTCGTTTAAAATATGTAAATACTTATACATCTTACACCTCCTTCAGTAATTATATCGATTTTTCATTCATATAGCATTCATTCCTCAATTAGTTAATTTTCCGATCATCTATATCGTAAATCCCAATAGCATATGAATCATTTTCAATCCATTTCTTTACTGCTTCTGTTTTAAGTACACTTTCAACTTCTTTTTCTATTTTCTGTCCAAGTTCTCTCGCCCCTACTTCATCATCGCTAATCTTAGTTTTTATATCAATGGTAACAGGTTGATTCTTTTTATAATTTATTTGCTGAATACCAAACCCTTCATATCCATTTTTTCTGAATACGTCATCAAATATATGTCCAAAAACTTGATTCCATCTACTCTCTGCCTTTACAACTTCTCTATTTCTTTGAGTTATATTGATTTTATAAGACGTTACACCTTGTATCACCAATCTTTTATTAATATCATTTTTTATTTCGTTACTATCTTCGCTATCAGCAATCTCTAAATCTAATATTCTTTCTTTTTCATCTCTTATAGCAGCACTAAAAAAAGATTCCTCCTTTACCGCGGCTGTAGCAATATCCATCACTATAGACTCTTCACTTTTAGCATCTTCAATCTCATTCTCACAGGCACATAATAAAGTGAAACTTTAATCATTGGGGGTTTTGTTCATCCCCAATGATTATTAGTTGAACCAATCGGGCTTTTACGGGCAGTTGATCCCCCCACCTAACTTCTTTCGTTGAATTTTGAGGTGGGGATCTTACTGCCCGTTAATGCGGGATAAAGCAAGTGGAAATAAAAACACAAGTAACTTCTTTCTCATGTAGCACCCCTCCATATATTTTCATTTACGATAAACTTTTTACTTTGACATATAAATACCTTCTTTAATTATTAAATTTAACATTATTTCACATTCCCCCCACTTAACAAGGAAATTACAATTAATAAATAGAATATCTCTATGAATAAATGAAAAGTGAGGGATATATAATGCAACGTGTAAATACGATTGATATTAGTAATGTACTACAATTGGAAAAAACTCTTTCGACTTTATTAAATAAAATGATTTCTTCAAAACTAGACCTTGAAAATTGGTTAAAAGAGCAGTCAAAAGTAATTTGGGACATCGAAGAACAATTAAGATCACATTACATCGCCTTTCAATGTAATACGGATGATGAAGAAATAAAGGATACTTTTGAACATGATCAGCAATTTGTAAAGCCACTTTTAAAGCGGTATCAAAATTTATTGGATAATAAATATTTAGAGTCACCTTTTCGAATGGAATTAGATTCTAACGTATATGGTTTATTAGATATAAAAATAAAAAATGCTCAAAAGTTATTTTGTGAGGAAAATATCGAATTAGAAATAAAGGAAGACAAATTAATCACAGAGTACTTTGAAATCACTGGAGGATTAAGTGGAATTTGGGACGGAGAAGAAAAAACGATAACAGAATTACAATCCTATTTACAAGATTCGAATCGTGACACCCGTAAAAAGGCAAAAACCATTATTTCTGAACAATTTTTATCTGTTGAAAAAGAACTCCAAAACATATTAAATCAATTAATTGAAATTCGCCATCAAAAAGCAAAAAATATTCAACTAGAGAATTATCGCGATTATATGTTCAAAAAATACGAGCGTTTTGATTATTCAGCGAAAGATTGCTATGAACTAGCTGAATCCATACGTAAGTATGTTGTGCCTCTTAAAGATAAAATATTGCTAGAGAAAAAAGATAAACTGCAAGTTGATACGCTTCGCCCGTGGGATGTATCAGCTGTAACTCCAGATCAAAAAGTACTTAAACCTATTGCAAATGAAAATGATTTAATTGAAAAGAGCACTCATATCTTTAATAAACTAGATGTTGAATTTTCAGCACTTTTAAACCGAATGTATAAACACAATTGTCTTGATTTAACAAGCCGCAAAGGAAAAGCAGCTGGTGGCTTTTGTGAGTACTTACCAGCTTCACAATTATCTTATATTTTTATGAACTTAAATTATACACAAGATGATATTGTCACTTTTATACATGAAATGGGTCATAGTATTCATAACGAACTCATAAAACCATTAAAATTACGACAGTATATAGAAATTCCAGCTGAAACAGCTGAGCTAGCCAGTATGACAATGGAGTTATTCTCGCTTAATTATTGGGATACCTTCTATACAGACAAAAAAGATTTAAAACAAGCAAAAATTAACTTCTTTAAAGATGTTATTTCATATTTACCTATTATGCTTATTGTCGATCAATTTCAACACTGGCTGTATGAAAATCCAAGTCATACTTCTGAAGAAAGAAATGAAAAATACTTACAACTTCAAAAACATTATCAGTCTAGCGTCATACATATTGATGGCTACGAAAACTGGATAGCAACGAGTTGGCTACCTGTACTCCATATTTTTGAAGTACCATTTTATTATATTGAATATGCGATCGCCCAACTTGGTGCATTACAAATGTATAAACAATATAAAGAGGATCCTAAGCAAGCGCTAGAAAATTATAAAAAGGCATTATCACTAGGAAGCTCTCAATCTATAAAAGAAGTGTATGATGCAGCCGGTATTCGTTTTGATTTTTCTGGTGAAACAATTAAAGAACTAATGCTATTTGTAGAAAAAGAATTAGAATTACTTGAGCAATTATAAGAAGAAAGCTGCACCTATATTTTTGGTGTAGCTTTCTTCTTTATTTTATTAATCAGCTCTATGTACTGAGTATCTCCATATCCGATTGTTGGAAAAAGATAAAACAACTTTATTAATAATTCACGAGTTGATAAATCTTTATTTTTAGAGATGAATTTCATTACTGCATTATCTTCTGTTAACATTTCTAAAAATAAGTCTATAGCCTGATACATTACAGGTGGTACCTTATGAGAGGTCTTTTTATGGTTTACTAATACTTCATTGTATATAGAAGAATAATTCCCCAATTCAAGTTCAATTTGATTTACTTTAAATTCATCCTCTCTAAAGCTATTTAAGTATACCTTCCCTTCATAAGCAGACTGTTCAAGGTGAGAAAGTATGGTAAGTAGGTTCATTTGGCAAAACATATCTTCACCAAACCATAGAACAATACATTTATACTTTTTCGTAAAAAGGTTTTCTAACGGATCTATAACCTTTTTTATATAACTTTCTACTGAACTGTTATGTCCTTTCGCTCTTGTTTTAATAAACTCTTCATTAAAAACTTGAGTAGTAGCCGAGTTCACACACATTGCCTCATTAAATGGTGCATAATCAGAATTACCCATTAGCTTTTCGTTTTTAAATTCTTCATACATAACTTGACCATTTAATATGTTAAGTACCTCTTTATCAAATAGCTCACTCTTCCTATTTCGTAACTGCTCAACCTCTATTTTTCTAGAAATATTCATATTAAACGCCCCTTCTTTATTTAAATTTAGTTTAACAAATGATTGAATAGGCATTTTGTTAAGTTGGTATTCTCTTGGATTCATTCCAAAAACATTTTTGAAAGCTCTACTATAAGCCTCTTGGGAAGAGTAATCGTAATCCAATGCGACCTCAATTATCTTCCTACCATTCTTTAAATCTTCCGTAGATAAATACAACCTTCTAAGAAGAATATAACGTCTAATACTGAAACCCATTACTTGATGAAATTTAAAAGAGCAATAATAAGGAGAATACCCCATGTAACGAGATAATTCATCTAATGAAAATCTCTTTTTTAAATTGCTCTCAATCCAATTAATCATCTGCTGTATATGTTCATTCATTTCCTTCACTCCTTATTTAAAAGTATAGGAGAAGTGCGTTTCTTTCTTTTGATATTTCTTGTGTTTTATAACATGAGCCTTTCTCTAAAGTCTTTATAATCTATATATAAGTATTAATTTTATATTTTTTCATCTATCTTATTTTGTCATACCTTCTATTCATTTTTCAATTTAGCGTTAATGAGTATGTTGGCAATACCTTACTA
>NZ_QPEL01000162.1:0-2234 GCF_008368965.1 Bacillus sp. AY2-1
AATGTAAAGAAAAGATAAAGTATACTAAATTAAATATAAAAAATACCCAATAACAAAAAGATTAGCTTTCACTAATCGCTTTGTTATTGGGTATTAATTGATTTAAGAATTACTACTAGTGCGTATTGCTATACATTTATCGTCACAATTAGAAAAAGATTGTTTACTTTGTACTTTCGGTAAGTAAATTGTTACTGTTGTCCCGACACCAACCTCGCTCATGATACTAATTGTCCCTTGATGACTTTCAATAATTTTATAACTTAACATTAATCCAATACCAGTCCCTTTTTCTTTCGTACTATAAAAAGGTTCACCTAATCTCTTAATTCTTTCTTCAGGTATTCCTATTCCTTCATCTATTACATGAATGATGACACCATCATCATTTATTTCTTTTATGTGAATTGAAATTTCCCCGCCATTTGGCATAGCTTCGATTGAATTTTGCAAAATATTAATAAATACTTGTTTCAATTGATTTTCCGAGCATTCAATAATTATATCTTTGTCATCCGTAAATAGTTCAACTTGAATATTTGTCATAATTGCTTTTGTATTCATTAACGATACGACATTTTTAAAAATTTGATAAATATTTTTCTTTTCTGTATTTATCTCATCTGTTTTAGCAATTGACAAAAATTCTTGCAGGATCGCTTCTATCCTTTCAATTTCAGAAAGCATAAGATCAAAATATCTTTCTTGATCTTCTTTATTAATTTGGAATAACTGTATAAAACCTTTAATTACAGTTAAGGGATTTCTTACTTCATGAGCTACCCCAGCTGCTAATTGACCAATTGCTGCAAGCGTATCTGATTTGTTTAGCAATTCTTCTGTCTTTTTTCGCTCTGTAATGTCACGTACAATAATCATAATTTTATCATGTAATAATGGTAAGCACCTAGCTTCAAAGAAATCAATACTTCCATTAAGTGTGAGTGGATATTCTACAATTACATTCGTTCCTTTTTCCTTCACTTGATTAATGGCTTCCTGAAACTGCTGTACTACTGAAGATGGTAATACTTCGTAAAACTTTTTTCCCATAAAAGCTTCTGCGGGTACGTAAAACTTTGTAGGAGATCCTGCTTTGTAATCTATAATTGTGCCATCATCTTCTGTTAAGAAACATAAATCTGGTAAAGCTTTAAATATTAATTCCAGTTCAGATGTTTGTTGTTTTAACTGCTCTTCTATCGCTTTTAAATGTGTAATATCTACACCAACAGCCCAATAACTATATCCTGTTACAGGAAACTGTTCTGATATATTAGACCACATTATTGTTTTGATTTCACCATTTTTACATGTTAAGTGCATTTCCCAATCTCTGAAATTTTTTCCACAAGTTAAAAATTTCTTTTGTATTTGCTGGCGATAACTATGATCAGGATATAATAATTGAAGTGCATTTGGATTTCCAATTATTTCTTCAGCGGTATAACCTGTTACAATTTCACATTCTCGGTTCCACAAAACAAAATCTCCATTATAATCAAGCGCATCGACCATAACAGGCATGTTTTGTAAAATCGTATGTAGTTCCTCCTCTTTCTGAGAAAGCAACGTTGTTTTTTTACTTTGAATTACTTTTATTGCGCCATCTAAAATTAAACTTGAGAGCATTTCAAAGTATTTTTGACAACTGAAAATTTCGCTTTTTTTGGACCATACAACAAAAGATCCTAAATGTTGATTGTATAAGAAAATGGGGATTTCAATCTTTGGAAGTTTACTCTTAATTATCTCATTCATTCCGAATGAAAAAATACACTCTTTTTCAGCATCAAGAAGTTGATGTGATATGTTAGTTAATTTATAAAATTGTTCTGCCATGGTTTCTATTGTACTCACATCAATAAGTTCCATTAGCCGCGAATTCATTCCTTTTTCACCTCAATATGTAAAATTAATACAAATCTAAAATTCATACTTCTCCATTATACGAAGAAAGCTAGTGTAGGTATATAGCTGTAGAATAATTATTCGCACAAATTTTATTTTTCAATTAAAATAAGAAAAGAATGTATATACTGAATATACCTTTAATTAGTAGATATTTCGTTCATTCCTCCTTACATTCACTGAATTTTTCCTTGAGGGTCATACGCGTCACTAATAACGGTATAAAAATGCAACAAGTATAAAATTCATAAAATATTCACAAATTTCACGAAAAATATAAACATTTATTCCAATATATTCTATATAATGAAATGTAATAAGGC
>NZ_QPEL01000163.1:0-7871 GCF_008368965.1 Bacillus sp. AY2-1
GTATAAAAGAGTTGGTGTTTATTAATAGTAAAATGTTACTAGAAATACCTAATTTCATATTAGTTTCGATAGTTCTTATTTGCATATATATTGTAATTAGCGCTCTATTTATTCGTAAGGTTTCGTTTGAAGATACAATTTAAATACAATTATTTTAGGGGAGAAGGAAGAGTAAATGGGAGATACTTCTTCATTAATAACGGTCTTTTTATGCATTGCACTACTAATATTTTGGCGTCGTTATCGCTCCATGCATAAGCCAATAAAGGGATCGGGAAAACGTATTTTATGGCCATTACTATTTTTAACACCAGGTATTGTATGGTTTTTAGGTCCCGTACATCCAGCTATATTGCAAGTAATTATAGCGGTATTCATTGGTGTACTTTTTGCTGTGCCGCTTATAGTATTAACAAATTATGAACGAAGAGATGATGGGAATATTTATACGAAAAAAAGTGCAGCTTTTTTAATTACTTTTATTGCACTTGTCGTTTTGAGATACGGTTCAAGAAAATATATTGTTGACTTAGATCAGCAAACAATAGGTTTATTATTTTATGTTGTTGCAGTATCGTATATTTTTCCTTGGAGAATTGCCTGTTATATAAAGTTTAGGAAAGTTTGGCTGGAAAATAATAATCATGCTATATGAAAACCTCTCATTTGAGAAGTTTTTTTATTTTTACAGGTAAGCAAAACAAGTTGTTAAAGGGCAGGCTGTCATAGAATATGATACATATTATAATGAGGAAAAGTTGAGGGGATAAAAATGCGTACAATTTTACTTTTTCTAAACAACATGTTCATTAGCGAAATCGAGGACATTAGGCAAAAACATGATCCTTTATTTGGATTAATTCCACCGCATATTACAATTGTATTCCCATTTGAAAGTTCGATTTCAAATGATGAGCTGAAATTACATATTATAAATGTATCAAAACTGATACAGAATATAGAAATTGAATTTAAGAATCAAATTACAAGTGAAAGAGAATATTTGTTTTTACGAGTTGAAAAGGGGAAAGAACAAATAGAGGAACTACATAATATTCTATATACAGGACCTTTATTACAATTTTTGAAAGAAGACATTCCGTATATCCCGCATGTAACAGTCGGAAGAAAAGAAAGTGTCGAATTAGCTGCTGAAGTAGTGAAGGAGATTCCTAGTTTTCATGGGAAGTTAAATTGTGTAATTGATAGAATAAGCGTGGAGCGAATTGGAGAGAACAGGGAATCAATTATTGAATTTGAAGTACCATTTCTAAAAAGCTGACAAAAGTCAGCTTTTTATTTCGTAGCATGAAGTAATGCACCAATTGCACCGCTATTACCACCATCTTGTAAAAAGATTGGTGTTTTATTTTGATATTCGGTGTAGCTACTAATAATATGTTGAAGTTGTACGTTATTACATAAAGTCGAACCAATATAAATAATATGTTCAATGTTTTTTGTTTCAGCGAATTGAAGGCTTAATGCAGTAACGACTTCACCGACAAGTCCTTGTACAGTAGCTAGTATATCGGAGCTACTATTATTTGATTCTGTAATGGCTGCTTTTCCGAAGTTACTAGCAGTTAAGTTATTATCGATAGGGGAAAGAATACCACCATAAATATCTCCAACCGTAATATCTAGTTCTTTTCTAGAGCCTACTTTTGTTAGAGGGATTACATCTTCAAAATGATCTATATTTGTTAACAATTTTGAAAGTCCCATAATAGTCCCACCGCCAACTCCGGTTCCACCAGCGCGAATATATTGTTCATTATAAACGTAATGGATAGAAGTACCTGTACCGATATTGGTTAAAATAAAATTGCGTATAGCATGTTTTTCTTCTTTTAATATGTATTGGACACCTGCAAGAGTAGCTTCAAATTCGTTTAGCTCTATTATTTTATATGAACCTGTAAGCAGATGCTGTAATAGTTTCGATTTACCACCCGTAATACATATTTGTTTTATGCCATTGTTGTTTTTAATCCAATCTATTATTTTATGTTGTTCATGCGAATAAAATTTTTCAAAAGTTAATAGCTTTTTTTCGTTAAAATAAGCTATTTTCGTTAATGTGCCTCCAGCATCGATACCGATAGTACGTTCCATTTCCCTGCTCCTAACTACGTAATATATTTTCTTATTTATTTAATTGGTTGAGAATAGATATTTCCAACTGATATAAGGAACACTTTAATCTGCTTGATATATTAATAGTTTTTCTATAGTTACAATAGGCTGGTCGTTTACAGTTGCAATACCTTTACCAAGAATAAAACCTCGACGATTGCGCGTTAGCTCATAATGTAAATCAAGTTTATCACCGGGATATGCTTTTCCGTGGAATTCAACTCCATCTAAAGAGGAGAGAAATCCTAGTCCTTCAGAATCACTTGTATGTACAAATGCACTAAGCTGAGCAAGTGCTTCTACAATTAACATATGAGGCATATGTTTGTGACTATCGTTTATAAACCATTCGTTATTTGTAATGAGTTTATATCCTGTAACGAATTCATCTTGTTTTACATTTATTACTTTATCAATCATTAAAAATGGATAACGATGGGGAAGTGTGTCTTTAATATGCATATGAAAGTACCTCCAATTAATAATACCCCTGCTAAAGTTAAGCAGGGGAGTGGGAACTAATTTTTAACTAATTCATTTACTTTTTCAAGGACGAAAATGCCGCTATTTCTAATGTTTTCAACAACTTGTTGCAACACTTCTTTATCTTGAACGAGTGCAATACGTACGAAGCCTTCTCCGTGAGGTCCAAATGCATGACCAGGTGTAACAACGACATTCGCACGATCCATTAATGCATAAGCGAAGTCTAGAGAAGTCCATCCTTGTGGAATTTCAGCCCAGACAAACATACTACCGGCTGGCTTATCGACATTCCAACCAAATGTTCGGAATCCATCGACTAAAGTATCTCTCCGTTCTTGATAAATATCGCGGTTTTTCTCACAAAATGCCGCGCCATTTCTTAGTGCTGCAGATGCCGCTTTTTGAATTGGTAAAAATACACCGTAGTCGGTATTAGATTTAAATTGAGTAAGTGCACGAACAATTTCTTCGTTTCCAATCATATATCCAATACGGCTACCTGCTAAACTATAACTTTTTGACAAAGAATTGATTTCTACGCCAACTTCTTTAGCACCATGTACAGAGAGGAAGCTAATTGGCTTATTACCATCGAAATAAAATTCAGCATAAGCAAAATCATGGACAACGATAATATTATGCTTTTTCGCGAATGCGATTACTTCTTTAAAGAAATCTTCATGGGCCATTGCTGGAACGGGATTCCCTGGGAAGTTTAAAATCATCATCTTCGCTTGATCGGCAATTTCTTCAGGGATGACTTCTAAGTCTGGTAAGAAATCATTCTCTTTCTTTAAAGGCATGTAGTAAGATGTTGCACCAGCCATTTGAATACCTGTTTCATAAGCTGTATATCCTGGATCAGGAACTAATATAATATCACCTGGATTTGTATAAACCATAGGTAAATGAACGAGCCCGTCTTGTGAACCCATTAATAATAAAACTTCTTTATCTGCATTTAATAAAACGTTATGAGTGTTGTTGTAATATTCAGTTACAGCTTCGTGAAATTCTTGAATACCTGATAATGTATACCCGTAGCTCTCTTTCTCACTCGCTGTATGTACCATTGTTTCTCTTACAAAATCAGCGGGCGGCATATCAGGATTTCCGATGCTCAAATCAATCATGTTATGACCTGCTGCAATTTTTTCTTTTTTATAGGCTCCTAATTCACTAAATATAGAAGATTGGAATGCTTTCATTCTAGTTGCTAACGTGTAAGTCATCAAAACCCCTCCTAAAACAGTGCTTTCATTCTGCGTTTTTAATTATTCTGAAAACACATGTTTATATTTTATCATTTTTTTATGAAAATTAAAACGATTGACAAATTTAGAGGAAGTATTAGCCTATTTTGAAAAGTATCGATGTAAATAGCGTAGACGTGTTAATTGAAATGTCTATTATAGGATTCATTTTATATAACTTAAGTTATTTTATAGTTTTTATTAAGTATTTGTGGAAGATTTCTAAAGTGAAATAACGCAGAAAATATTTTCTGCGTTTCCTCTGAAATATAATCATTTCTTTTTATACGTGCATAATTTTTCAGCTGTCAAAAAGTATACATTTAATGTACCGTCGGCAACTTTTAAAGTTTGCTCTGATGTAAATGAATTACCATAATCAATGTGATATACATTAGAATTTTTGACAAATGAGCCTTTATATAAATCGTCTTTATTCTTTGTGGTTTGCATTTCTACTAAATTTTGCACAATTTCCTCTTTATTTTCTTTTTTGACAACTGTTTCAAATTTATAATATACAGGGCATTCACCATTTTTATTGTCAACGACTTCCCAAGAACCGTATATATCGTTATTGCTGCATCCACTAAGTAGGATGATTAGTATAGGAATTGTAAGTAGAACCTTTTTCATTTTGTGCTCCTTTCTTTTAAATTTGAATAAACGTGCGAATACGATAGGGATATTATAATAAATAAAGTTTAAATTTTTTTAAAGAATTATTTAATTTCATATAAAAATTTAGGAGAAATTAAATAAGCATGAATCTAGTGTAAAGTCAGATTCATGCTAGTACCATAGCCTATGTTATATCTTTTTTGAGGATAAATAAAGAGGAAAGCAGAAGCACTATTCCATTTAATATATATACGCTTGCGATCATAAAGGCTAACGTACCTGCGCCAAATCCTGCTTTATCGAATATAGAAGCAAATGTTGCGATAGTCAAAAAGACAATGGGAGTCAGTAGTAAAAATATGAAACCTGCCACGATTCTTTTTTTAAAACTATGTCCAGATAAGGAAATGGCTAAAAAGTTTAGGATGCTAAACAGAGCAATTGCAAAGAGCAGGACAATAAATACTTCAATGCCATCAGACATTTTACCACTCCTTTTATAAAGAGTACTCTTTATAATCTATTCGAAATAAAAGGGGGATACTCCTTTAGGTAATTTCAATAAACGTAATAAATAGGCGTATTATAGAACAAAGAAGTATGGATTCAATATTATATCCATACTTCTTTGTTTATTTTATAAATTCGCAGATTGTGAATGCTGTTTTTCATAATGTTTCTGCTTAGAAAGGGAAATAGAAATAATCAATAATGAAACGACTCCGAAGATGAGAACCATATATTGTAACCCAATTGTATCTAAGAAGAACCCTGTGCCAAGTAAGACGATTTGGAACATAACCCTCTCAAACATATTACGGAATGAGAAGAGGCGACCGTGATAACTTTTTTCCACTTTCGTTTGGAAAATTGTCGACATAATAGGGAAGAAGCAGCCAACACTAAACCCAAACAAACCAAATGATGTAAGAGCCATCCATTTTATATCGCTAAAGAACAATGACAGGTGTGCAAAAGCAGTACAAATTGCGAAGAAATATAGTAATTTTTCGGGTTTGAAATGATCAGATAGACGTTTAATTACGAAGGCACCTAACATAAATGCGACACCTTCAATTGTATATATGAACCCTTTAATCGTAGGATCATGTTGCATTTCGCTAATGTTAATAACCATTAAATTAAACCCTGCTATAAATAATAGAGGGATGATACTTAATATAAGTGCTGTAAAAGCAATAGGAATTCCTTTTAAAATACGAAATACTTCCATAAAGCTATTGTCTTTTGCAGCTTGTTTACTTGGTGTTGTTGATTTCTTGTCTTCGAATTGTAGGAAGAACGTCGAGAGGAATAATAAGGCGTATGCTGCCATTGAAAAGGCGTACATATACTGTAAACTCATTACAACTAAAAGAATTCCACCTAGTGAAGTACCTGCAATACGAGCGATTGTACCAACATTCATATGTACACCGTTCATTTGTAATAACTCATTCTCACGTACGATGAGTGGAATTACAGATTGTAATGCAGGGAAATAAAATGCTGCTGAAATTTGAAGAGCAACCATAAATGCAATCATAAATGCGATACTTTCAAATTGAATAGCGAAAAACATGAAAATAACACTTAAAACTCGACCAAATCCAGCGTAAAGAAGAACTTTTTTCTTTTCATACTGATCGATGACACGACCGGCCATAGGGCCAACTAGAACACCGGCTAATAGTCCGATAAATAATATAACTGATTTCATGAAATCAGAAGGGACATATTTTTGCATAAACTCAAGGTTGCCAAGAATACCAAGCCATAATCCTAGACCTGCAATAAACTCCCCAATTAAAACAATCCAAACATTTTTATTACGCCACATAACATAAAACCTCTCCGTCTTTTAAAATGAAAAAACTCGTATATAAAACCTCCTTATTTATGTAGTATTTTTATACGAACTTTTTTAGAGTCAGAGTCTATATTACGTGTTTCATAATTGGATTTCAATCTTTTTGATTTGTAAAAAATTTGATGTATTAATTGATGAAATAAATGAAGCAAAACGTAAAAAATTCATGATTAAAGCTAATAGAAAGTAAGGATAAATATAAAAAAGCAAGAACGTATAACTACGTCTTGCTTTTCCAAAGTACAAAATTAAACATTAATTTCAATTAGCAATATTTACGCTCTTGTCCAATAGCTAAAGCGCTAAAAGATAGAGGACCAGCAACTTCTGCACTTGCACTACTAATAAGGTTTTCTACAGTTAATGAATATTCGTGTGTTCCACTGCTAATGTTTTGGTCTGTAGCTTGGAATGTTTGTACGTGAAATTGTTCAGAATTTGTTGATTCAATACCTACTTGTGTATTGAAAATTTCAATGTTATCAAGGAAAATTCGGAATAAAACTTGTGAAATCTCAGTTATACCTTCTACACCAACTGTAGCTATTAATTCTACTCGATTATTACGTGAATCTCTACTTGAAATTCTCAATTTCAAATTTGCTAGAATTACTTTGTTTGGAGAAGAGGGGATTGCAAAAGTTGTTGCATCAGTTTTACTTATAGGTTGAGTAGCTTAATAATCAATGATATGAGTCATATTCACAACATCTTCATATACTGAAATACGGAAATAGGGATGAATTATCTTGGACAAATACTAGAATATTATAATAGAGTCCACAACAATTGTTGAAAAGAAGCAATTTACATAAAAGCATCAAGAATATATCATAATAAGATGATATTTTTCTTAATGCTTTTTGTAATTAAGCAGAATATTCTTCTTTACGTACTTCAAAAAATTCATTACGTCGTAAGTAATTATAAATTCTCTCAGAAACCTCTTCTTCTTCAGACACTAAGAAACGATGGTCAAAAGCGTAGAAAGATTGACCTTTAATTAATTTTACATAATATATATTAAACGCCTCCTGACACTAGATTATTACTTTCTTCATATTATGATGGCCTATATGTCTGCTAAAAATACTTGGAGTTTCAAAGGAAGTAAGTAAAGGGATGAAAGAGCTTACAATTTTGTAAGGTTTATGTCACCTTTTTCGATAGTTTACATTCACCAATTTCTTCTATACTACAAATAAGTTGCATAAAATAAGGGGGTAAAAAGATGGATGAAGTAATTGGAGAAGTTGTAGCAGGTATTTGTGAATTTGTAGTAGAAGTAACAGCGGATGCTATAGGAAGTTTAGTTTCCGGAAATGATGAGGAAAAAGAAACATTATAATAATTTGTAAAAGTATAAAGTTGATCAAATTGTAAAGGCTGATTTCTAAAGGGAAGTCAGCTTTTTATTTTTTACATGATATTAACTTAAGTTGAATATTCATTTGTTATTATATTGAAGAAACCTATATAAGGAGGTGAATAAACAAATATGT
>NZ_QPEL01000164.1:0-20771 GCF_008368965.1 Bacillus sp. AY2-1
AATAAAAAGAAATTGTCTTTGTTAAAAAGACAATTTCTTTTTATTTTTATAGTGCTACTTGTACTTGTTGTACTTGTAAAACTTTTAAAGTAAGATCTAGTACAATTTTTTCACGAAGCGTATCAAATGGTTCGTTTAGGTTTGTAGGACAAGGTGAAAAGTCTAATTCAAAAAATTGAGCGCTTACTAATTCACAATATGGTTGTTCGTTATAAAAAACTGCATTTTCAAAGAAATATTTGTCTAGACGTGGTAAATCACCGTTTTTAGGATTTATAAAATGAGAAGTAGTGTCCGAAGAAGAATCTACTAAAGCTAATGATAGAAAATCACCTTCTGTCAGATCTGCAAAACCAGAAAATGGAACATTTGCAATACGATCATATAGAACTCCATTACACTCGTCATTTGCATATTCAATATTTTTACGAATATAGCCTTGTACAAATAATTTCGCTCTTGTAACTCTTCGGTAAGGTGTACCTGGTACTGGTACGAATGCTACAGGCACTAACTTACATTGTGTTAAAAATACGTTTTTTAAGATGCGTTTAATTTCGACTGCTGGAGGCTCTAATGAAATATCGGACTCTACAACAATTTGAAGCGTTCTTTCAGCTAATACAACTGGAATCTTTACAATAGGTGCTCCTGGAGTAACAATTGGTGTTGCAGTCTCATCACTTAATGGTGTTTGGGTTTGTCCCGCTACCTGACATGGTACATTAATTGGACATTGTTCGCTCATGTTTTATGCTCCTCTTTTTATAAGATTTTAGAGTTTATGAAATTTTCAAACTCATAATACTTGTATATGTCTTTCTTCTACTAATGTTTGGGTTCTATAGTAGCCTTTTTAATCATTATCATTAAGTTAGTATAATCTAATCATTTTTATTGAAAATTCTGAAAATTAATATTTTTAGAGGGATACAAATTCTGTTTTCAACGTATCTCGCAGATTCGGTAAAATTATGAAGTCTTTATTACATGAGTTATCTTGAATTTAATTTTGAATATCACGATATGAACATGGTTACCAAATGATCATTTTTATTTTTATCAAGCTATATATTCGTAAAAAATCGCTTTACATATACTGAAGTTTTATTTGTTGTTACATAAAATCTTTTACCTATTCAATTTTGAAATATACATTCAAGACAGTATACTCCAAAATAAGAAATTATTTTAAATTAGAATATTTTCTTTGATAAATGTGTGTTGATTAATTTCATAATCAGTAGTTCTATCCACTCTCCCTTAAAAATTAGCATAGTTTTTATGAATTCTATATCTAGTAGAAAGCTCTCTATCATATAAAAGTATAATAATAGGTTAATAAACAAGCAGTTTTTTTACTAAAACATAGAATAATACTAACCCTAATTGAAGGGCGGCATAAAAGTATTTCCTGGAATAATGATTGCTGGAAATCTAAAGACAAGCACCATTGTGATGACGATAAATTTAGATATATTATTTATATAATTTGTGTTATAGTTTCAAATGTTAATTAATTACAATATTTTCCAAAAAGGAGTATACATAGTCATATAAATCATGTTATTTTGGATAGTTTGTTCTTTAAATTAGGAATTAAATAAAGAATTATAAAAACGCGCTAGGTACAACTAAGAAAGAAACAGGATAAAGAATAAGTCATATTACCTGTAGTAATAACACTAAGTGAATTGCACCCCTTATAAGTGACTTGTGTATCTCTTACTGCGTTTGAAGTTAATTGCCAATATTTCGTGTCGTTCTTCCACAAGACATTGCGTAAAACCGTTTGGTTACCAATTCCATCAACGTAATCTTCAACATCTTTCATTCACTTCATTAAATTGTCCTGTTGCTTGATTTTGTGCCTCTTGAACTTTTTTATTCAACTCTGTTTTTGTGGTTTCAATATCTTTGTTGACTTGCTCTAAGGTATCTTTCTTTACTTTGTCCACATCAGGAACAACCGACTCCCAATTGCCATTCTTCCATAATTTGAGGATGCCAGGCTTGCCGTTTGAAATATCTAACCATAAGGTTTTTCCATCTTCTAAACCGATTGTCGGTGGTTTTGCGCTTTCAATAATTTTTGTTTGATAATTTTTAAGGTTTTCTTGTACTTTTTCTGCTAACTTTTTTGCTGCTTCTGATTCCTTTTACACAACATCAACTTGTTCATTTGTCTCTTTCACAAGTTCTTCCAACTTATCTAACAAGCCTTTATTTGCTTTTCCAGCTAGACTGCCCATAACTTGGGCATACATGTGATTTAACAGACTTCTCGTATCTTCTACTTCTTTAAAATCACCAAAATACTATTTATCATTTGCTGCATTTGTATCACATTCATCCGCTGCGATAAGACGCGCTTCTAAAAACAAAGGTGGCGTAAATTTTGTATCTTTGATATGGACAATATCGCCCTTATTTACTTTTTCATGAGATAAACCAAATATCTTTTCTAATGCAATTGGAGTTACTTCATACTGTACAGTGCTATTAATACGTTTCTTTAGTTCCGCTTCCGTTAGTTGTTTTAATCTTTCAGCTGACATATTTTGATCTTATGTTTGTGGACTATAGATGTCATATTTGTGTGAACCATCTTCTGTCCAACGTTGTAAGGCATCTGCATCAGCGACGTATAACTTCCCACCGTTAATCTTTTCAAAAGTTAGATACTCACCTGTTTCTTCGTTAAAGGGCCCGACACCAACTAGTGCAGAAATTGCATCTTGTGAATTTTCAATACGGCGTATGCCTTGTAAGTCCTTTCCTAAGACAATTTCTTTTCCGTTATCCCTACCTTCTTTACGTACCATATCTACGTATCTACTAACAATAAACGAACCTTTTACTTCTGTACGGAATCGGATTTCTAACTCAAAGGTACTTGCTATTGTTTTCAATAAATCTAGTAGGTTTGTAAATTCTTTGATATTTATCGTGCGGAAGCTTGCATATTCCGTTACACCACGTTGCCACTTCGTTCCTTCTAAAGCGAAATCCAGCCATTGATTAACTGTGTATCCTTCTAAGGTTTGTGGTTTAATTACTTTTGCTTTTTTTAATTTCTTATGTTCACTTAGCGCATATATTTTTTTAGAACGATCTATAGAATCTTGTTCGCTTTCGTTTATCACATATGAAACAAACGATCCATCACGCACACGCTTTAAGATTATGTTTTGTTGCATTAACTTCGCCGCTTTGTGTGTACCATCTGAAACCGTAAATTCGAATTGGTCTACATTGTTTTTTAGTTCCCATTTACGAAGATCATCCCAATAATCTTGTTCTTTAATTACTGCAATGATTTGTTCTGTTTTAAAATCAAAAATGTGTAAATCGTTATTACTCATAAATATCTCTCCCTGTATGCCACTTCCACTTGTCCGATATCAGAAGGTAAAATTTCGATTTGATTCGTTCCTTTTTCTATATTTATAAAGTCACCGAATAAATCTTTCGTATAGATTGCATCTTTTCCATTAATCTTGATACTTGCATCTGCTGTATCGATTTCCACTACATCACCTTTTCGTACGATATAATAAGGCGCTTCGAGAGTGGTTGTTTTATTAAATTTCCAAACTTTTATGTCGTTTATTGAAGCATTTAAATTGGGTGCTTCTTTCCATCCTCCAATATGCACCATAATTTGTGCTAGTTGATTTTTTGAGTATCTTTCATCCACATCAAAATACTCACGGTATGATTCTGAATCGTATCCACCCTTTTCTAAAATACGAGCAATATCAGCCGCCCAAAAGTTTCCGACACGAGTAATTCGTAAACGACCTGTAAAATCATTCCAAGTCCAAGGAGAATCTCCCGTAGTTGAGATAATGTGATGTCCTTCGTCAATTTTTCCGGCGTGTATCTCTCCATAATTAGAAGCTACGTTTACATGTACTTCAGCCATTGACATTTTGCCTATAACATCAGAATTCACATCCAGAAGATATATTTCTACACGCCCCATAGATTTAGCGCTATTTTGATTCCAACATTCTACAATTGCTTCAACAGTAAAATCCTGTAGCGGTTCTTTTAAACTTTTCCTAGCCACTCCGCCATGCCATTTACTACCTGCCCCAAAGTTATCTATAACAAAGCGCTCACTATCTGACTTTAGAGTTCCTGTGTTTTCACCTTCGTCAGTGTTTGGACCATTTTGAGTCCAACCAACCATTGTTTTCATTTCATCGTGCATAACAAGCTGTTCTTTCTCGACTGTTCGTTCTTCCACAGAAACAGGGTATCCCATACGAAAATGTTGAATTTCTTCTTCCTTTTTTCGTGAAATATCAATAAAAGTAGAGGGATTTTCTACCTTAACTGTGAACGTAGGATCAGAATATTCACTCCCATTATTCGATATATTTGTAATTAATCTACTTCCTTGTAATTTGAAATCTATTTTTCTCCTTGGGCCTAGTTTATAAGGCATTGGACAAATGAATTTTAAGGTGCCTTTTCCTAAACTCACAAAATTATCAACATTAAAATCTTCATCAATAACAGCTATATATGTCCTATCTAGTTTTGTATCAAAAGTTAGCTCGGCTGCTTGTTCAGTAATTAACCATGTCGCTATTTCTTCTTTTAACGTTTCTAAATCTGTTCCATCTGGAACGATAATTCCCACAGGGACAGAAAGTCGACGAGGATCTGTTTCCGTTCCTAATAATCTTGCGCCTGGATATCCAGGCGTGTTTAAAAATTTACGTTTTAGAGGTGCCCATGTTGGCGGGCTCCATCCTTTTTCTAGTTGGATATATTCTTTTCGTTGATTGTTGAATGTAAAAGAGCTCATTTTGACACTCCGTTTCTTTATAAAATAAAAGAAACCCAAACCTAAAAGGCTGAGTTTCTCTTTTCTTCTCTTTCTTGATACTCGGTTGTATAGCGATAAGTACCGCGTGCCACGTCTCTTCCTTCTAAATTTACGGGTACTTCAATAACTAAATCTCCACCAAGCATTGGAATAACTCCACCGCCAGATGATCCGAAAGAATTATTAATGACTTGATTTGATACACTATTTGTCATGGCTTGTCTACTTACACCACTCATGACGGTCTTTAATCCTCCTAATTGGCTTGCGGAACTAGCCATCATACGGCTCATATTATCCATTAATTGATTTTATAGATTATAAAGGTATATTATGAGTTGTGTTTTCCATCACTTCTCACAATACAAATATATCACGTTAACTCCAAAACGACCGGCACATTTCCTGCCAAAAAAACGGCCATAACCCTGTCACTTTTTATCATCTTATTTACATATAATTACAATAAAAAATACAATTATGCTCAAAAAAGAAGGGATTATTTTTAATCCCTATCTTTTGTGATTGTAGTATTTATGAAATTAGAGCTATCAAAGAGATGTATATAATAAAGGCTGATGTTAGTTTTCATCTTTATCATTTTCTGATTTCGTAGCAGTATCTTTAAAAAAATCACCTGCTAAATTAAGTAGTTTCTTTCCACCTTCACTATTCAAAAGATTCATTAAAAATACCGGATCTTGAACCTTTTGAATAAGAGCTTGCATAAATACGGATTTAGCAACACCTAATATCTCTGTCGAAGTTATTTTTATATTAAAATAAGGAATGTTAATTTGGAATGGCGAATAATCAGATGAATTATTTTTCTGTTTTTTTAATTTTTCATCAGTCGTTCCATTGATTGCTTCATTGGTTGTTTCATTATTCGTTTTGGGAAGTGTAACAGCTTCAGCCGCTATTATTCGACTTTTCTTCTGAGTTACTTCGGTTATTGGAATAGATGAAGTTTGATACGAAACATTTTTATTAAAATATGGGCTAGATCCCATTTTTTTCTCCTTTCATAACGAACACATTATATATTCTAAACATATATTAAACTATATTAATGAAGGATTACTTCACACTACGTGAAGCAACCCTTTATTTATTCTTGGTGATATAAGAAGGTTGTTACTTAAAAACCACCATATCCGCACCAGCTTGCACCAACGATAATAAGCAAGATAAACAATACGATTAGTAATGCAAATCCTCCGCCATAACCACAACCACTTCCATATCCTTTTTCTGCAGCCAAGATACACTCCTCCTCTCTAGAAGTTCATAAACTAGCAAAAACAAGTTGCACCAACGATAATAAGCAAGATAAACAATACGACTAGTAATGCAAATCCTCCGCTATAACCACAACCACTTCTATATCCTTTTTCTGCAGCCAAGATATTCCCCCCGATCCTATAACAAAGATGCGTTTCATAATAACTAACAGAAGTTCTATTAATTTAACTCGTAATGAAAACAAGCTAACAGAAAAATGATTTTTCATTGCAGTCATGTTGTACTTGCTTATCACTACACTGACACTATATGTATTGGGCTGTAAACGGTTATGTGCTTTTATATCAACTTTTCCATTTTTGAGGAAAATGTCATTGACCATTTTTAAAATCGTTATATTTATATTAATAATTTTGTAACCCACATTTGAATTTAATCATTCGTATCTTTTTCTCTACTTTGACGATTTGAAATCATTATCTTCTTAATCCATACTATTTTCACAAAGTAATTAATATATCATTTCAAGTTCTCTATGACTTACCTATATCTTATATTGTGTGTAACTGCCCCCTTCGCTGAATCCCTTGGTATCATTGAATTTATAATACTTTCTTTTTTGAGTTACATAGTACAAAATTTATGAGTAACTGTAAGGAGTACCACCACATTACTATCAAGCTAAGAATATGAATTTTATTAATCCATCTTTTTCTTTTGCATATTGGCTAGTATAGAACAAAAAGGTTGTCAAATGCCGAGCGAACTCTCAGCAGATGATAACCCTTTGGACTAGCGTATCAATGATTTAATTAGATAACCTCACAAATATATTATTGAACCACTCCAAATACATTAATTTCAGCGGCACTTGTCCATGGATTGTTGTTTACCTCGCTTAATGCACGTAGTTTAATATAACGACCTGTCTTGTTTGCAAAGCTGACCTCTTTCAAGTTAGTATTGTTTGCAAAAGCACCTATGGATACCGCTGTTCCCCAGTTTACTCCATCACTACTGACGTAAAACTCATAGTCCTTAATCGTTCCATTTATTTGGCCGTCTTGCCTTGGCAAGTAGCTGAATTTGGAGAGGTTATAAGTTGCACCTAAATCAATTTGAATCTCGTGTGGCATTGGAGCTACAGGGCTCCAGTTTGTATGCCAAAATGTGTCTTTGTTTCCATCAAAGGCATACGTACCTAAATTGTACCAATTATAGCTATCTACATATTTTAGTGTCCAGTTTGTTTGCGGAATTAAGCTAGCTTCTTTTGTTGTGACTGCTACATTCATAGCAGAATTACTTGTACTTGTCGTTGTAATCGTTACTCCTGTTTTTTCTCCCGTGTAGGTATTACTATTCGGATTAGTGTCTGGACCAAAGGTAGCAGCATGATTTTGATTCGTGTAATAGAATGGGTCTTGGTATTCACTGACTGATTGCTCTATATCAATGAAAGGATGCGGATCACTGGAATTATTATTCATAGATTCATCAATATGCCAAACCGCAATACCACCAGAATTTGTTGGTAAGCTCGCATCATACCCAACCTTTGCGCGATTCTCAACTAAAAAATACGTATTATCCTTTAAAGGAATCTTTAACACATTATAGTTATTTGGGATTGCATTTAGAGTAAAGTTATTAGTGGTATTTACTACAGTTGGTGTTACAAAGCCCAATTTTACCTTTGACCAAGCATCCATATGATCTGGGGTAGTTCCATACTCTTCCCCTTGAAGACTATTCCAAGCTCCATTCCCCATTATACTTAGACTACCTACACGGTTATTGTCACCATATAGATCTGGAAGACCAAAAGAATGCCCTAACTCATGAGCAGGTATACCAATTGTCGCCATATGACCATATTGTTTTTCACCCTGCGCTGTATACATGCCTGATACTGTAACACCATCGTGATTTGTATTAGGAGCATATGACTGATGCGCCCAAATGTTTGGAAGTGGCCCCCCACTAGCCTGTTCATTACCAGCAAGAAAACTTACAATGTAGAAGCCATCTTTAGAGTCAACGACTTGATCATTATTAGTATCAAGACTAGCAAAATTCACTTGAGAATCAGCTTTAGCCAGTGCATCTGTTATAACCGTACCCATACTTTTTCCCGATGTACTCGGATGAGCGTAATCTAATTTCACTTTAACCACTCCATCATTTTGAGTACCATATGTTTCAGGAGCTGGAGTTATCTGTACTTTTCCGTTACTTACTTCATTATAGTAATTCTTAACTGACTTTTGATTTGTAGAAAAGAATTTGTTACTCCAATCGTTATCGTTATATGCAATATCAACATCTGTAAACCCAATTAACAAAACAAGTAATTTTTTGTTTCCTAAAACTGGAGTGACAGTTCCATCAATATTTTTTGGTGATTCTTTTTGTAATTTATTCATGTGCTCCTGTTTTTTCTTTGCTTGAGGGTTGTATTTTTTTATCCATTTATTCAAATTGTACTCATTTATCGCCATTGAAGGCTTCTTATCAATTTTATATTTTGTACCCGTTGATTTCAGTTCATCTGCTTTAAGCTCAGCGTAATTCCAATACCCCTTCTGATCTTGTAAAAGTACGTCACCATCCTTTGTACTTACCCAATGGAACCATTCATCTCCATGTAACGTGCCCTCAAAAGATTCGCCTGAAGGCTGCTTCATTTTGACAACTCCCTCGTATGCTGGTGCGGCAAAAGCATTCGTTTGAACATACAAAACACAAATCAAAGAAAAAACGGACATGAACAGGAATTTTAAAATTCTTTGCATAAACTTTCCCCCTTTTTCAATGGTGTGTGGAATATTCTGTTGATTGCCAGACTAGATTCATACATGGAATAGATCGACAGATACCTTTGTATAACACTAACAGAATACCTTTAATTATAATTACAGGAAATTGAAAAAATGTTAATTTTTTATTAAGATAAATATTTTCTCAAGATTATCGAAGAGGAGTGATGATGATAGTTCTTCAGAGAACTAATATTTTTCTGCCTAAAATGGATCTTAACGTAACCTGCAAATCTTTTGCTGTGGTGATCCCGTCCCAATCAGACTAAGAATTTAAACTATCCTAAAAGAAAAAGCAATGATTAAATTTTAAACCTAGTCATTGCCTTATCCATTGCATCTTGATTTACACCTATATAACGTAACGTGACTTTCTCTGACGAGTGATTAAATATCCCCATGAGCAATGCTATGTTTTTGTTTGCATATACATATGATACCCATATGTCTTTCTCAACGTATGTGTCCCTATTTCATCTAACCCAAACTCTGCCGCTGCTCCGCTTAATATCTTATATGCCATGCTACGACCAATTGGACGATTCTTACCTTGTCTGCTTTGCAATAAATACTCATTATCTTCTCTTTCTTCAATAAACCATTTAAGTTCTCTTTTCAGTGCTGCAGTAATTTGTATTCGTTTCTGTTTCCCTGTTTTCTTTTCCCGCATAGATATATGACTACCTTTGACATCTCCTACCTTCAATTTCAAAATGTCCGAGATTCTCAGGCCTGTATTGATTCCCATAATGAAGAGAATGTAATTACGTAAGCACTTTTCTTTAAAATATTCTTTAAGCTGCTGTATTTGCTCTGGATCACGTATTGGCTGAACAAAATTCATTATTCATTACCTCCAGTTTCTTCTGTCTCGTAAACTTCTAATCTAAGAGCAAAAGCAAGTTTATAAAATACTCTAGCCTTAACACGTCGATAAGTACGCTCGCTCATGCCGATTTCGTTATATACCATATAATCACATACATCTTCATCTTCTAAATAACGCTTAATGATGATGTCTCTTTGATCCTTTCCTGCACGTCCATTACCCAAACGACTAAGAAACTGGTCAATACGAAATGATGTTTGCTTAATCCACTCTTCTCTTTTACTTTGTTGAATATTAGCCATCGCTATATCTTCTAGTAGCTTCCCTACATCATTTGTAGGCCCGTGATATCTAATTTCATAAGAAGAAGTGACTTTCATTTCTTCACGCATCATTCCAAACTGCCTATACAAACGCACACTTTCCAGAACACCTTCTAATTTTTTCTGCGTTGCTACTCTATCAATTTTTGGTAAGAAAGATAATTGTTTATTCATGTAAGACCACTCCTTTTTATTTTTAAATTACTTTTGTCTTATTGCTCCGCATCTTCGTTCATAACAAGGTCTATGCATCCCCATTAAATCCTCAATTTCACGAGTACTTAATTTCTCTTTTTGTTTTTCTTATTTTTCTTCTTTCCTTGCTTGGATTGCTTTTTCCACTCGCGTAATTGTTCTTTTAGTGCCTTCATATTTCTCCATCCCTCTTTTCAAAATAAAAAGGACACCTATTCCTAAAACAGCTTTAATTGCTGCTTTAATGAATTGGTGCCCTCTAGTTTTCTAGCCGGACTATATTCTGTTTGTTTTACTTTAAAAGGATTATTTTGTTAAAAAATTCATTCTAATTTATAAACACTATCTTTTCCTTATATTTTCCATTAAAATTTAATAGAAATATTCCGATAACAAAGGAGCAACCTATGAAACATAATATAAATCTATGGTCCTTTATTTTTTCATTCGTTTGCATTGCTTTTTTTCTTTTATATCTTGAAGTATGTACACCTGAAATAAATGCATCTTTTATAAACGCCGTTTATTTTTCGTACTCATTTTTTCAATAGGAACTTTTTTTGCTGGTATTAAAGGATTCTCTAAAATAGATAATTGGATATCAATGCTTAGAAGCATAGTAACAGTTCTACTAACACTGTTATTATCAGTGTTTTTAACACTAACTTTTATTATGGGCTATGCATTAAGTTAATCGTAGTTCCTCACGAATAAAAACCAATATTCCGTCAATACTGTAGACACATGGCTATCTTTCTCCGATTTCCTTATATGAGCAGTTAGCTTTTGCTAGTTGCTCTTTATTTGTACAAGGTACTCAATTGACTGGCGCACATATAATATCCTGAGTTCCTTTCTTTATAAAATAGTCGTTATAAAATGAGACTCGTCACGAGAGCACTTTACTAAGTGCTCTTTTTATATTCCAACTTAATACAAAATGAAAGTTTGATTAAGCTTATTTTTATTACCGCATAACATGTTTAATTCTGCTTATAATATAGTTGTAACTTAAAATTACATATCATTTACTTGTAGGGCCTAATTTTCTTTTGTACAACAAGCAGTTAGCTAATTAAGCTGGCTGCTTTGTTGTGCAAAAGAAAGATTTTCTTAAACTGCACATTCATTAAGAACATACATAAAATATCATGTGGTATTCTTTTTCAATATTAGTTTTGTTCATGGAGCGCCTTAAAAAGCGCTCTTTGTATTACAAATAACTATTTCGTTCAAACATACACACGATTTATATAAACTAAGCATATATTTATATAGACAAGACATAGCTTTTACTATACATGCACAATTTTTGTGCATGTTTTTTATATAACAAAATAACTATTTTGTTATATTCCTTGCACTTTTAAATGAGACAAGCATATGTTGTAGTATAGTGTTTCATCACTTATATACACTTCCTTTTTTCAAGAGTACATATTCGATATGTACTCTTTTTGCATCACTATAAAATAACGCTTTTGTTTAGTTCTGATTTTTATAGTTAGATTAGATAAATTTGTTTCTTATTATCTCAAAATACAATCACACCCAATTCATATCATGCATCTACTGGATATAATCTGAGATTCTAAGAAAGGATGATATACATATGTCTAGAAAAGACAAATTTAACCGGTCACGTATGTCTAGGAAAGACAGATTCAATTCATCTAAAATAAAATCTGAAATTTCAATTTCTCCCGACCTAGTTGGGCCTACTTTCCCACCAATCCCATCATTTACTCTGCCTACTGGCATTACCGGACCTACTGGCAGCACTGGGCCTACTGGGAACACCGGGCCTACTGGCGACACTGGGCCTACTGGGAACACCGGGCCTACTGGCGACACTGGGCCTACTGGGAACACCGGGCCTGCTGGCGACACTGGGCCTACTGGGAACACCGGGCCTACCGGGAACACTGAGCCTACCGGACCCACATTTAACATTAATTTTCGTGCAGAAAAAAATGTTGCACAGTCTTTTACTTCTCCTGCAGATATTCAAGTATCGTATGGTAGTATAATATTTAATAATGGTGGAGGGTATTCTCCAGTAACGAATACATTTACAGCCCCTATAAATGGTATCTATTTATTCAGTGCCAGTATAGGATTTAATCCAACTTTAGGTACGACTTCTACTCTAAGAATAACTATAAGAAAAAATTTAGTATCAGTTGCTAGCCAAACAGGAACAATTACTACTGGTGGTACACCTCAACTTGAAATTACAACTATTATTGATTTATTAGCTGGCCAAACAATAGATATACAATTTTCTGCAGCAGAAAACGGAACTTTAACTGTAGGCAGTAGTAATTTTTTTAGTGGCGCATTATTACCATAATGAAAATCTTAAAATATATTACAATTACATTTGGATGGATAACATTATCATCAATTTTGCATACAGTATTCTTTAATTAATTCCCATTAGATTCATACAGTTAACCTTTGTTAAATTTTCTTTTTCTGTACTATTTATATACAACGTTCATATACTTACACAGACTTTAGTAATCCACATTATAGGTCTTGGCTTAAGAGCACCCCAATCTCTAATGGTGCTCTATTTAATTCAAATAACTATTTTTTTATGTTTCCTAACTTACAGTAATGTCCTAAAAAAAACATTCATATATATTTATCAGATGCACTTTGAAATCCCAGAGTATCAAATATTTTTAAGAATTGACTGACCACCAATATTCAACTTCTCTTTAAAAACTTATTAAAAATAACTTAGATACAAAAAAGCTACGTTTTATATAGGATAAAAAATTATCTTACGTAAAGGAGCTTGATTATTTGTGAATTACCAAAATGATAATAACTCTAACCTTCACAACCCTTGCACTTGTCCATCCCCCACGGCTAACAGTTTAAATGTTGTTCAAACTACCCCATCAATAGTTTCTGTAAATTCTGCAATTCCACTAGATACCGTGGTAAATTCTAATGGTACGGCAATCTCATTCACACCACCAACAACTGTTTTACTTGAAGGTGGAAGAACCTATTTGGCAATCTATGAAGTGCAAGTTATCATTCAACCAGGAGGTAATTCGGCAGGTATCACTATGTACCTTAATAATAATCCAATCATTGGCTCTGGTACTTCTCTGGGATATACTGCAGGATTCACTTCTGTATCAGCACCCGCTATTTTCACTACACCTTCAGGTATAACAAGTACTCTTACTGTTAATGTAGGACCATATTCTAATACATTAAATACATTGGGCTTAACTCTTGCTGTTGTAGCGTTAACATAATAAAATCTAGTTCTTTCTAAAATAATTTTCTTTGTTCTTTAACTATTTTTTGAGGCTAGCCTTTAGGAACTCCACATAACTACATATAGAAAAAGAACATTATTTGTTTCGATAGTACTAGGTGACTCGGCTAGCACAATTGCTGAGTCACCTATTTATCTATAATAAAATAAAGCTCTTTTTTAATTTATTACGTGTTCTTTTTGATACAGAATTCTAATACAATTAATTTTCATATTATAATTACCTACATCGCGTATTTTTAATAGATACAACAAATCTCATACATATAGGAGGACCTTAATGATCCTAACTCAAGAAAAGAACATAAAATTAATTATGTATTTTCTTACCTTATTATCTTTTTTTATTCTTATTTTCTTTAGCATCACAATTTTTTATATACCGTTGATTTTTTATTTTATATACAAATCACAAAACATTCGAAAAAATATCCTTGAGGCTGTGTTTTATCAACTATTTATTTGGATAATTACAGTAATTTGGAATCTTTTAATAATAAGAATCTTAATGCTATCCTTGTCTAATTTAGACTTGACTTCAAATAATACTTTGATTATTTCCAGCATAGCTCCTTTATATCTAATACTGTTCCTTTTGTTAATTTTCGGACCGATAAAAGGGATTTTATATGTGCTACAAGAAAAAGAGTTTCATTATCCTATTATTTCTAAATGGATTAACCAATAAAATTACGTGTAAAAGAATTCAGAGTTTTACTGAATTCTTTTTTTATGGATTTTCCAAATTCTTTTACATATTCCTCTATTCCTCCTTTTTAATGAAATTTAAATCACATACCAATTAATTTACTTAAATTGAATTTTTTTGGTAATTTATAGTAATATTTACCTATGAAATCATTACCCTTATACAAAGAGCTATGAGCCTTTCCACTCATGGCTCTTTTTTATTACGATTTTCACTTCACATCTACACGATTTTGACTAGCTTCTCGACTAAATCCGCCTGGGTATCTTTTTGCTAATTTAGATATATTCATTTGAGCAATATCTTCTAGGGTATACCCCATTTCGTGAGACATGATTGAAATGTAGTACAAGATGTCTCCTAACTCTAAAGCGATTTTATGCGTATTCCCTTCTTCTTCTCCTGGACAATGAGCCAGATCAAATCCATGACCATGAAAAATTGCTTTTTTTACAACATCAGCAATCTCGCCAGCTTCTCCCGTAAGCCCTAATGCTGCATTTAAAACATGTCCACCGAAATCATTATTTGTATTCCATGTGCATAATGCCGCTTCTTGATATTGATCTAATTCACTGATTTGATTAATATTCATTGCAGCTTTTCCTCCCTTTGATTTACTAACTAATTTAGTTGTTTCATATACACCATTTTCCATAGCTTTCATTTTATTTTCTCCTTCCTATTTAGCAAATTCCTAATCCTATCGGACGATTTTCAATTAAATACTTATCAGCCTGATCTATTACAAGGAGCGCAACCTCAGCATGATGTCTCCTTAGTGCTTCCGCCATTTCTGGTAAACTCATACCTTGATTCCACATTTCACGAAAACGAATTACATCTCTTTCATCCCAAATGAAGTTAGCTTCTTCTAAAGCCATGTATATTTTCAAACGTGATTCCTTCATCTCTTCATGACTTCTTGCTACACTCATAAGCGAACCCACTTTCTAAAATGATTATTTTATCTTTTCAGTAAACTTAGCATCTACACGATCAACTTTACCGTTTATCCAAACTGCGACTTGCTCACCGAATCCGCTGACTCTTTTTAACATTCTCCTAATCATATGAAGCTAATTCCCTTCATTTCTTAATATTTTCTTCATCACCACCGCTATTATTATCATTATGAAACTAATAGCACATATAGGTAAATAATTTTTCGTACTGAATCCTTCAAACATAAAACCATAAACGACTTGCCCAATCGGTGCCATACATTGAGATACCGCTGTTATAATTGCCATCACTTTTCCTAGATTTTCATTTGGTGTTTTCTTTTGGACTACAGTAATCACATAGATGGATACAATTGTCATAATCATTGCGATTAGAAGAGAAGAAAGTATAAAGAGGATAAATGGTGGATAGTATCCTAAATTAAGAATAAACGGTGTAACTGATAGTGCCACTGGCATTACTAATAAAGCTATGATAAGCATCCAATTATATAATGTTTTCATCTGTAACTTTTTAGCAAAGAAACCGATTGACAATGCTCCTAATATGGTTGCAAAATCAATTAATCCCATTCCAATTCCATACATCGTATCGCTACTCTGCATAGTTACTCGTAACATAATAGGTCCTCCAACAACAAATAACGGTGTCAAAATTAAGTTTAGTAAAGCTGCAAGTAACATAGCCTTCAAAATAAAAGGTTGCTTTAAAACATAAAGAAAACCTTTTTTCATATCTTTTACAATTGTCGGTATGATATGGCTTTCTTGCGCTCTTTTTATAAAAGGTATTGTAATAAACATTTCTAAAATTGCAGATAAAAAGAAAGCAAGACAACTTGTTATTACGAGCATTTTCAAACCAATTATGCCATATAATATTCCTCCTAGTACAGGTGCAACTATATTAGATAATGCTTGCACACCATTTATGATACCGTTTGCTTGTTCTAACTTTTTCTCTGGAACTAATTGCGGAATACTTGCCATAACAACTGGTGAGTACATTGCACTAATGACTGCTAGTAAAAACATAATTGCTCCAATCAATAAAATAGATACCGATTCAGTTAATAACAAAAATATAAAACTTAATACAATAGCAGCGTTTATAAAATCCAAAATGACCATTACATTACGGCGGTTGAAACGATCTGCTATCGCTCCGCCAAGAGGAGCTAACAAAAACGGGATACTCGTTATGGCATATAACCCTGCAAATATATCGGCACGTCCTGTTATATCTAGCACATATAAAGACAGTGCAAAACGTAATAGTGTTGAACCTAAAATAGTAATAATTTGACCACTTACCATTAAGTGAAAATCTTTCAAGGAAGATTGAATACTTGCTGGCATCTTCATCACATCCTTCATTTAGTCTAGACCGACTGCCGGTCTATAACACCCAAACAGAAAAAAGCTATTTCTGTTTCATTAAAACCTCGATCATATAATCAAAGGACCCTTCTTTCGCTCCAACAGATACTTCCATCATTTTAATATAAGCCTTAGCTCTTCTCATCATTTCTTCCGGTTTCCACTGGAATAAACCATCATCAAATATGACTTGTGCTGAAGAGAGTAATAATTCAATTGTTTCTTGTGGGTATGGAGTAGAAAATATGCCTTCTTCTATTCCTTGCTCTAAAACTTCCGTTAATACAGGAGATAAATGTATAATGGATTGCACTAAACTTTTCTGATGCATTTCTGCATTATTTGGTTGATGGAATTGTTCAATCATTTTTTCTTTGACATCTCCTGATTTTGGTGATTGTTCCATTAAAATTTTAATTAACTTATCTAAAACGGGGATATCGGGATTGGAGACAATCCTTTTCGCCTTAGTGACATCCTCTTTAATAATCCTCATAATGATTTCATCCATTACTTCCTCCTTCGACTTAAAATAATGATAAAACGTCCCCTTTGCTATACCAATTTCTTTTAAAATATCATTCACGGTTGTTTTCGTATAACCTTTCGTAAGAAACAAACGCTCAGCTGTTTCTAAAATTTCCTTTCTACGCTCCTCATACTCCTTTACAATTCGCATTCAAGTTCTCCTTCCCATCAGACCGACTGTCGGTCTATTAAAATTATATGTTTAGTTTGCAAAAAGTTTCCTATTATCGTACATATACAACACCATACTTTCTATTTCCTTTATAAATTTTTATTTTTTAACGTCCGCTCAATTTGTTTAAAACGTATCTCATGTTTCTTATCGTCACCTTTCATTTTAGGAAAAGAACGATGCCTCCGTTCGATCTATGTACTTATCAATGGAGTATTTTGTTGAGTTCCAATATGTAATATTGCATATTTCGCACTTTTATTTTTTTACATGTGATAATTTATTTATAAAAATATAAATTATTAATAAGGGTGATTTATATGAGCAAGTTCCGAAAGAAGATGATTAAATATTTGCAAACATTTTGGGGATGCTTAGCATTTGGTGTATTAATGTTTGCTATCTTCTTAATTACGGATTTAACAGATTCATCTTTAAATACATTAGGCTGGAGAGACTGGCTAGGTTCTGTAGCAGGCGCAACCATTTTATCTGTTGGGATATTTACTTTAAATAAATTGAATTTAAAATAAATATTCGGTCAATACTGAATGTGGGCTGTATGCCAACATTCATTTAAAATAGTCTTCTCTGTATCTCCTTGTATTGAGCAGTTAGCTTTTGCTAGCTGCTCTTTTATTTTGTTCCGGTTCTTGCCTCTTAAAGAACTCTTTATCTACTTTTCCCCAATAAGTACACATATCTATTCCCCTTTGCTACAAAATGAAATCTTTATTTTGTTTTACGCGTCGCTTCTTCAATCAGCCAAGATACAATATTAAAATCATTAGCTTCACCCTTTAAAGATGTTCCGTTCCAAAAGCATTCTTTCATCACTTCAAGTAATTTTTCAACAGCTTCAATTCATCTCATATTAATTTTCCCTTTCTCCCAAATAACTATTTTGTTTTATTAATTAACTGATTAATAAAACAAACACCTTTATTAAACATTCCATGTTTCTTCACCCCTTGAATATTTTTCAAATAAAAATACATACTATTTTCAAGCCGCCGTGTCCATGGCTAATACCTCTTTCTTTTGATGTATATTTTTTTAGAAATCGAAAATAATACCAACAAGCAGTTTGAACTAGCAGCTTCACTCTTCTCGCAATGGGGATGCAAATTATCACAATTAGCTAACTCATTGAACTCACTGGCAGACAACCAAAATCGTTGTCTGCTTTTTGTATGAGATTTTTCGTTTTACATATACTACTTTTGAACCTGCAGACCAATACGAGCCATTTTGGTGCTTGGGATTTCCCTTCCGGGGATAAGTATCTTTTACTTATCCCTTTTTTGTATAGACACGTATATTTAGGGTAAAACTAATTACAAGCAGATTTTCTGTTTATGCGTAGTTCTAAACAAGATTACTTTTTCTCCTATTAAAGGACGGCAGGTACGACTGCTAGTCCTTTTTTCTTATTTCGCATATTATCACTACATTACCTTCATCGTCGTAAGCAATTTCCCCATAAGGATGGCAGTGGTGCTTCTCGAGTTCCTCATCGATCAAAACTAACAAATTAGTTTTCCAGTTTCCAACGATCGTACACCAATACGAGTTTAATCCTTCATAAACTTCTCTTGTTCTATTTCAATAATTGCGGAATGTATAATGAAAATACTCGCTCGCTTCAATACCTTTTCTTTTAACCAAAGTGTTCTGCTGAATGATAGTAATACCCTTGCACTAATGGTTTTGGACTATAAAATTCCCTTTATAAATTTCAAATGCGGTGAATGAAATTTTGTTTTTTTCTTGCCATCATCCTTGTTGTATACAAACAAAAAAGAGCCACAATATTTTGCGACTCTTTTACAATTATAACTATTTAACGGCCACGTCTTTGCTGACCTTGCTTTGTACTACCTTTTTTATTACTTGGCTTATTAAATGATCGGTTATTTTCATTTCTCGAACTATTTCTTGAATCATTTCTTGAGCTATTTCTCGAATCACGTCTTGATTCACTTCTTGAACCTTCACGGCTATCTCTTTGACGATTTTGACCTGATTTCTTCGGAGCCGGCTTTGGTACCGGTTTTCCATTTTCATCTACACGTTTTATCTTCGGTTGTTCGATTATTTCTCTTTGTATTGGTGCACCAAGCGTTTTTTCAATTTCTTCTAAATGTTTTTCATCTTTCGCTGCAACGAACGTAATTGCAAGACCTGATCCACCTGCACGTCCTGTTCGGCCAATGCGGTGAATATAACTTTCTACATCTTCAGGGATATCAAAGTTAAATACGTGCGTTACACCATCTACATCAAGTCCGCGAGCTGCTACATCCGTTGCGATTAAGTACTGAATTTTAGCTTCGCGGAAACTCTTCATAACTCTTTCACGTTTCGCTTGAGGTATATCACCATGAAGTTCAGCACAATTATAACCTAATCCTTTTAAATTATCATAAAGCTTACTCGCTCTAACCTTTGTACGACAGAAAATAACAGCTAAAAATGGCTGATCACGATCCATAACAAAACGAAGTGCATCTGGCTTTGCACGGTCTGTCGTCTCAATGACACGCTGCTCAATTGTATCAACCGTTACTTGTTCACTTTGTACTTGAATCATTTGCGGTTCATCCATATAACGCTTCGCCAATTTTTTAATATCTTTTGGCATCGTTGCTGAGAATAACATCGTTTGTTTACTACCTGGTGTCTCATCTAAAATATCTTCAATATCATATAAGAAACCAAAATAAAGCATTTGATCCGCTTCATCTAATACAATTGTTGAAAGATTACTTAAATCAATTGTTTCACGGCGTATATGATCTAATAATCGTCCCGGTGTTGCTACAACAATATGTGTATTACCTTTTAATTTTCTCAACTGTTGCGCAACATCTTGTCCACCATATATCGCTAGTACATTAATATCTTCTCTTTGAACAAGCATTTTTTTAATTTCAGTTGTAATTTGCAGTGCTAGTTCCCTTGTTGGTGCAACAATTAAAGCCTGAACATCACTAGACGCTGGATCGATTTTTTCTAAAATCGGTAACACGAATGCTAACGTTTTACCCGTTCCTGTTTTCGCCTGCCCAATAATATCTTTACCTGACAGAATAACTGGAATTGCCTTCTCTTGAATTGGTGTTGCTTCTGTAATTCCATTTTCACGTAATGTATGATTAAAAGTTTCACTAATTCCTAATTCTAAAAAGTTTTTCAAATAGACCACTTCTTTTCCTTATTTTTCACATTAGCTTTCATTGTACCATTTGTTTCGCCAAATATGAAAAATAAAAAAATTCTTATCTTCTTTTTTTATATTCATCCTGTACTAGATGAACAAATTCTTTTTGCTTTTTCTCAGATTTTATTAATGCTTCCATGTTAGTAGAAGACAAAATGAACTTCTTAATTTTTCTATTACAGCAAATAACGAACCCATCTTCTCCCCCCTATACTCTTGCTCAAATTATATATATT
>NZ_QPEL01000165.1:0-14720 GCF_008368965.1 Bacillus sp. AY2-1
CGGAATAACTCCTTACCAATATTCAAAAACGACTGTATTTTTGAATTTGTGTTCTAGCTTTTCTTGAACAGGTAAATGAATAACTACACATAAACTCCTTATATCTCTAGTTAAACTACCGATTAGCTCCATATAAACTCTAGATAACCTATATAGAATACAAGTTATCAAGGAGGTAAGAAAAAATGAATTTTATGAAACGAGCAATTCTTAGTATGAAAAAAAGGATAGGAACATCATTAATTTTGATGGCAGTTTTTCTGATTGTTACAAATTTGGTTCTTTCAGGTTTCACAATCCAAAATGCATCAAAAAAAGCAGCGGATGCTGCAAGAAAAAAACTTGGTGCAGATGTTACTTTAGGTCTTGATTTCGACAAATTAGGTCAAAAAGCTAAGGAAACTGGAGAAATGCCAAATCCGCCGCAGCTCGATGCAAAAGAAACAGATCAATTAGCGAAGTCCAAGTATGTAAAAGATTATAATTACATAGCTAACACTTTCGGTATTTCTGATGGGCTTAAACTAGTAGGAGCTTCAGAAGGAGAAGGAAAAGGTAAAGTGGGAATGGCGGCTGCGCGAGGCGGTTCAAGCTCTGGTACAGAAATCGATATGAACGCTTCTTTTATGATTGAGGGAGTTCGCAAGACTGCATTACAAGAAAGCTTTAAAAACGGAAAAAGTAAAATCATTGATGGAAAACCAATAACAGAGCAAATGAAGGATCAGAATGTAGCTTTAATGGAAAAACGATTAGCGGAATTAAACAATTTGAAAGTAGGAGACAAAGTTAAAGTGCAATCAGGGGATAAGAAGGAAACCCTTGAGGTTGAAATTATCGGTATTTACGAAACAAATGAGCAAGCAATGGGTCAACAGGCTCCTCCTATTATGGATCCAGCTAATAAACTATATATGCCGCATTCAACTATGAAAAAATTAGAAGTAGACCAAGGTATAAGTAGTGTTCAAGTCGTGTATTTCTTGAATGATCCACAATATATTGATGCATTTAAAAAAGAAGCAAGAAAATTTAATATTGATTTTAATTATTATAAATTAGATGCGCATGATTCATTGTACAAGCAAATGATTGGTCCTATCGAAAATATCTCTTCGACTTCTCAAATGATTATTTATATTGTATCGATTGCAGGTGCGATCATTTTAGGATTAATCATAATGCTATCAATTAAAGGGCGTCGTAAAGAAATGGGAATTCTATTGTCCATTGGAGAGAAAAAGTGGAAGCTGATGGCGCAATTCGTAGTAGAAGTAGTGTGTGTCGCTATTTTAGCATTTGGATTATCCATAACAACAGGAGCTAAAGTTTCTCAATATATCGGGGATAATTTACTTTCGAATGAAATTGCTACTTCAAGCGAAGAAACAGATACCTCGCAACATGGTACTGTAATGATGGCTGGACCTGGTGGTACTCTACAAAATCAAAAAGAAGATCCGATTAATAAAATTGATGTAAGTGTAACAGGAGAAGATGTAGGAAAAATGGGTGGAATTGGACTAGCTATTGCTATAATAGCAACGCTTCTTCCGGCATTATCTATTCTACGTTTAAACCCAAAACAAATTCTTTTAAAAGATGAATGAGGAGGCTCGATATGGAGACAATTTTACAGTTTAAAAATTTAGATTATTATTATGAAAGTAATGGAAAAAATGTAGCGATACTAGAAAATGTTAACTTTTCTTTTCAAAAAGGACATTTCTACACGATTTTAGGACCATCTGGATCTGGTAAAACCACAACTCTAAGCTTAGGTTGTGGACTAGATGTCCCTAAAAATGGTTATGTACTGTATAATGGCAAAGATATTAGAAAAATTGGTTTGGATCGATACCGTAATCAAAATGTATCTGTAATTTTCCAATCTTATAACTTAATAACCTATATGACAGCTCTTCAAAATGTCTTAACAGCAATGGAAATTACAGGTGTTAAAGTGCAAAATAAAACAGCAAGAGCATTACAGTTATTAGAGAGGGTAGGACTCTCAGAAGCTGAAGCGAAACGAAACGTCCTGCAACTAAGCGGTGGGCAACAACAGCGTGTAGCAATTGCTCGAGCACTATCTTGTAATGTTGATTTATTGATTGCGGATGAGCCAACAGGAAACCTTGATGAGCAAACCGCAATGGATATTATAGAACTGTTTCAAGAACTTGCACATAAAGAGAATAAATGTATTATTGTTGTGACGCACTCACAGGAGGTTGCTAAAAAATCAGATCGTGCAGTGTATTTAAGTAAGAAGAAGTTGGTTGTAAATGAAATCTAATATAAACATCGTAGCTGTTCAATTCACATAATTTTCAAAATCTAGACCTTTCAAAAGCTTATATTTGTTTTATAATAAAATCAAGCCATAATCAAAATGGTCTCCCTGTACTGAATGTTAAAATAGTTTGTTGTTCCCGTTTTAATAATATTTGAAAAAGAACTTGTAGGATATTCTACAAGTTCTTTTTAGTATAATTGGTTACCTATATCATGGGATAATCATACATAAAAAACGGAACATTACCTAGATGTATAATCTAAATATCGTCCCGTTTACCTATCTATGTATCTGTATAGTTATTGCAGAATTAAACCTACAATCATAATTAAACTAAATACTATCATCCAACCAAACGCGCAATATCCAAAAATTTTAATCCATTTAGGTAATTGATTCATGTTAATTTTATTTGTGGGAACTCCTTGCATCGAAAACATCATTTTTTGATCTCTATCTCTATTATTTTGTTGTTCATACATAATATCATCACCTTTCCAGAACTATTGTGTTTATAGTATATCAACCTAAAGAAAATTATGTACAGAATAAAAGAGGATAGCATATATATTATGTGGTGAATTTTATAAATAAATGCATTTAATTGCCATGATTCTAAGTGCTAATACGTTATAAATACTGAACAAGAGCCCTACATAAATAGGACTCTTGTTCTTCAAATATTAACTTGCTGGATATGCATCAGAACCAAGATAACGTTCTTTTATAATTTGAAGATGATGAAGCTCATGACCGGCAATGATGTATGCTAATGCACGAACTGTAACTTCAGAATTATTCGCATTTCCTCTTTGTGACCAGGCTTCTTTATCTAAGCTTCTAAGTAAATACAGGGTAGATTGGCGAACAACTATTAAATTCTCAAGAAGATCTTGCATAGATTGCTTATCAAAAGCAGCTCTAAGAACATACATATCATCATTATAGCCTGGAAGTTCTGCTGTCTCGCCTCGAGCGATAGATAGCAATCGATACGCCATAATACGTTCTGTATCTGCTATATGACCGATTACTTCTTTTATACTCCATTTAGTAGGAGCATACCGGAAAAGTCCCTTACTATTAGAAATTCCCTTTAATAAAAGATTCGTTTCCTTCATTTGTTGTTCTAGAATATGTATGATATTTCCGTCTGATACCAAGTTGGTATACGTTGCATAATAGGAGTTATATTCACTTACCTTTGGTCTTATTTCCATACGAATCATCCTTTATGTTTAATCTTTACATATAGCTTATCATAAAAGAATTCCAAATTAATCTGAAAAATGGAGGTGAATAAACATTTTTCATCCTCCTTTTCAGTTTCATAGATGAAATGTATCTCAAATAAGAGAATCTAATTTGCTGCTAAGCGTAATTTCGCTTTTTTTGCTGTTATAGGTAAACATTTAAGTTGAATACAGTTTGTCACTACTTATGACAATCGCCATTTAAAAAGTAGCATACGTCATTAAACGAAAAGCCTGTTAATAAGTTTATACTTACTACAAAAACAAATAAACTCGTCCTATTTAAAGGAGAGTTTATTTGTTTTTATGTTTAGATAGCGGAATACTCATGCAAAATTGCACACTATGTTCCATATTTTTTATTGAATACTTTATATCTAACGTTTCAAGAATTTGTTTAACAATATATAGCCCCAAACCACTTCCTCCAGTATTTCGATTCCTTGATTTTTCAATTCGATAAAATGGTTTGAAAATTTGTTGAATATCTTCATCTTTAATATTGATACCTGTATTTATAATTTTCATTTCGATTTGATCTTGTTTAGAATTCTCTCTTAACTTTATATAGACTTTTTCATTATGTGGTGAATACATAACCGCATTGTGGATAATATTTTTGCATGCTTTTTCTAAAAGAGCACAATCTGTATAAATAGAAAGGTCAGAATCAAATTCTTTTATTATTTCGATACTTTTTTGAGAAGCAAAAAATTCGAGATCTTTTGTGATTGTACCTATTAACTTTGAAGGATTAACTTCCTCTACTTTTAGTTTGAAGGTGTGTTGTTCTAATTTCGATACGCTTAAAATTTCACGAACTAATTGTTCCATACTTTCAATAATTTGATGATTTTTCTTTAAATATTGATCGCGATTTTGATAAGGGCCAATATTGTATATCATCCCTTCTAAGTATCCTTTCATTACAGTAAGAGGGGACTTTAATTCATGTGCTACAATCGCAAAAAACTCTCTGCGTTTTGTTTCTATTTCTCTTTCTTTTTCAATATCATTTTTTAATTGTTCATTTGCTTTTTTTAAATCAAACATAGCTTGTTGTAAGTTAATAGACATGTCATTCAAACTATTAGACAATTCTCCTAACTCATCTGTAGAGCGAACCTCAATTTTTTCGGAGAAATCTAAATTTGCCATCTTTTGTGCACCTTCATTAATATAAATAAGTGGCTTTGTAATAAACCTGGAATAAAAATAAGCACTTCCTATACCAATAATGAGTACAATGATACTAATATAGGGGAGAAATCGTACTAAAACCTGTGAAGCTTCATCAATCGGTTGAAATGTAGCAAAGACTATAAGCGTTAAACCACCATCTTGGAATTGAATTGGTTTCGTAACGTTATATGAATTTCTAAGGGTACTTGCATTCTCGAATCGTGTTGCTTTAGTAACTACTGTTTTTTGCGTACCACTTTGAATAAAAGAAAATGAAGGAGAGTAAATAATTACTCCTTCTTTATTTTGAAGGTAAAGCATCGCATTATTTTTTTTTGCGTATTCATCAAAAAGTGGTATCGCATCTTGAAACGTAAGATTTTTAGACTTATCAATGATTTCGTTTATCCCTGTTTGAAGTTGATCTGTTTTATATTGCTCATAAAACGTAGGGAGAAAGAAGTATAAAGTTAAATAAATCAATACTGCAAAGGATAACAAAATGAGAGATGTAGTCATAAAGAGTTTATAAGTAATTTGCTTCATCTTCATGAGTTTCACAATACTATTCATCAATTTTATAACCAATACCCTTTATTGTTTTAATATAAGGGATAGCTAATTTTTTGCGTAGGTTTTTAATATGTGTATCAATTATTCGTGTTTCTCCAAAATAATCGTACCCCCAAACCTTCTCTACGATATTTTCTCTTGTAAGTACTTTTCTCTCATTTTGAAATAGTAGTTGTAGAATTTCAAACTCTTTTGTCGTTAATATAATTTCAACATCATTTACATAGACTCTATATGCATCCACATCGATACGAACTTCTTTAAATATCAAATGATTATTTACATTTTTATCATAACTTCTTCTAAGTACAGCTTCGACTCGTCTAATCAAAACATGAAATGAAAAGGGTTTTGTTATATAATCATCGATCCCAAGATCGAATCCTTTCATTTGATCTTCCTCTTCTTCCAACGCAGTTAGCATAATAATTGGTACGTTTGACTGACTTCGAATCATTTTAGAAACTTCAAACCCATTAAGATTGGGCATCATGACATCTAGGAGAATTAAATCAAAGGATTGCTTATTAAATTGTGTCATACCCTCTAGTCCATCTGAAGCGACTACCACTGTATAATGCTGTGTCATTAAAAATTGTTTAATTAATTCCTGAATTTCTTGATCGTCCTCTACCACGAGAATATGATAGTTTTTCATAATATCACCTCTGGTAGTCATTATAGCCGTACTATCTGGAGTTTATGTGGAGATACAGTAGTAAACTTCATAGGACGTTTACTACCAAAAAGTATTATTAGCTATATTACTTTTTTATGGAGAAATAATTGATTAAAAAACTTATCGTATGAATTGATGTATGAATAATATTTACGAAAAACTAATGTATAATAATGTGAATTCTATGTAATTTCTTAAAGTTTGTGAAAATACACTTGTGCTTCTTTACCAAAAGAGGGAAAGGAATTTTAATATAGAAGAAGCTACAATAATACTAGAGTGTGTGCCAAGAACTTTGGATTTCTTTCATCTAGTTTCTGTTTAGTCGTTAATCACTACATAACAATGCTCTTGCTAAACCAAAAGTTTAAGAGTACGAACTTGAAGAGGTTTAGATAATACTAGAAAGGTTGTGAAATGATTTGAAGTGTTATAAAGGTATGCTGTTTGATTTAGATGATACGTTACTTGATAGGGATAAGGCAGTAGCGGCATTATTTTTAATTGTTTTAGAAAAGTGTTATGAAAATGTAGATGGTGCGGCTAAAAGCAACATGTTACAGAAATTCAAAGAATACGATAAAAGAGAATATGGCATAAGTAATAAAACGACAGTTTTAGAATCATTGTTTGATGAATTCACGCCGAAGTATAGATTGCCACGCAATTATATCCAAGATTTTTGGAATAATAATTTCCCTAGATGTTTTTCAATAGACCAAAATACTATTCATTTCTTAAATCAAATAAAGAAGCACTTTAAAGTTGGAATTATAACAAATGGCTCAACTCAGAGGCAAAAAGCTAAAATATTTAACACGAATTTAAATAGGTATTTTGAAACAATCATTATTTCTGAAGAAGTGGGATTTAGTAAACCTGATAAACGTATATTCGAACTAGCATTAAATAAGCTAAATTTACAGCCGGAAAATACTTTATTTGTTGGGGATGACTTAGAAAAGGATATTGCTGGTCCTCAAAATGTAAATATAAAAGGTGTGTGGTTTAACCCTCAAAAAATCAAGAATACTACCAAAATACAACCATATGCCGAGATTAACACTTTGGATAGTTTGTTAAGTTATGTTACTCCACAATATTTTTATAACAAGTAAAAGCAATTTCATATATATATTCAAAAATATAAAAAAGAGAAACTATCATTAATTTCATTGACCGTATTAGTAATAAAGAATAGAGGCGATTTTAATAGCTGCGGCTAATTTAATCTATGATTAATACGAAGTTTTGTAAAACAATTTTACTCATACGGTGCACATTATAAAGGGGTGGGACTATGGACATAAAGAAAGTAGTAATCGATGGAATCAATATTGCGGTCATTAGAAACGATAAGGTATTAATATCGGATGTTCAGTCTGCATTAGATACTATGGCAACAGTTCAATACGAGGTAGATGCGAAGCATATTATTATCCACAAGTCATTAATAAGTGAAAGCTTCTTTGATTTAAAAACACGTCTTGCGGGTGATATCCTTCAAAAGTTTATAAACTACAAGGTAAAGATTGCTATCATTGGGGAGTTCTCTATTTACACTAGTAAAAGCTTAAAAGACTTTATTTATGAATGTAATAAAGGGAATGACATTTTTTACTTAGCAACTGAGCAACAAGCAATTGAAAAACTAAGTACATTAAAGTAAAAATTATATCCTGCTAAATTCCCCCATTTCACTTAGTTCATGATTATATACGATATAGAAGAACTGATGTTTGTGGTAAACTAAGAGATGAATAAAGGGGGAGTTTTTTTGAACAATTTTAATGATACGATCCGAAATTTAAATAATATAGTTTACCAACCTAACAATTTAATGATTACGAATCTAAAAGAAGAAAAGCAAAACGCAGAATATGCAGGATGTTTATTCCACTTAAATAACAAAACCATTCGTTTTAGAAAATCAAAAGTTACTCCTAATAAAATTGGGCAATTTGTTTCTTTTTGGGAGAAAGATGACAATATGCAAAATCAAGCATTTTCTTATGACGCTGCTCCTGACTTATTAGTTATTACTTGTATAGATGATCATAAACTAGGACAATTCATTTTGCCTAAAGAGATTCTTCTTAAGGAAAAAATCTTGAGAACACAAAATCAAAAAGGCAAGATGGCTATGAGGATTTATCCTATATGGGATAAGCCTGTCAGCAATCAAGCTAAAAAGAGCCAAATGTGGCAACTTCAGTATTTTGTTGATTTAAGCGATTGTAATAATTTACCTATAGACAAGCTATTAAATTTGTATTTGTAGCTTCTTATCTTTAGTGATCTTGTCGGTTAGACTTTTTGTACCGGTACAGTTACATAAAATGTACGTTGTTACAGTACCCCTTAAAACTTACAATCAGCATATATTATTTAAACTTATAAAATTTTAAGGGGTGCTAAATATGACAAGTTTACAAGATCAGCTTTTCGCAAGATTAAATCTTAAAAAACGTAATGAAGTAACGTTTGAAGAATTACCTACTATACTCTTTTCATTTGCACATACTATACCATTTGAGAATTTAGACGTTATAGCACGAAATACGAATCAAATCTCTCTGGAAAACTTACGAGAGAAAATTTTAACTAGTTCCCGTGGTGGACTTTGCTACGAATTAAACACCCTTTTTTACTATTTCTTAAAAGACTGTGGCTATGATGTACAACTGGCATTAGGTACGGTTTATAAAAATGATATAAATGCATGGGCACTTGAGGATGGCCATATAACAATTATTTTAACTTATGCTAATGTACAGTATTTAATTGATGTAGGTATAGCTTCATTAGTACCTCTTGTTCCTGTACCTTTTACTGATGAGTCTGTTTCTTCAAAGAATGGTTCGTACCGGGTGAGACGAAAAGATACGAGTAAAGGAAATTATGTTTTAGAAAGAATAGATGCTGAAGGAGAATGGAAAGTTTGTCATGCCTTTTATAAACATATTATTGATGAGATAGTAGTAAACGATGTTCAAAGAAGAGTAATAGAAGATGAGAAATCTATTTTTAATAAGGGACCAATTGCAGTGAAATTGACGGACTCTGGGCATGTCTCTTTAACGAATAATAGTGTAACTGAAATTATTTATGGAGCAAAAACTAAGCGTGAGGTTACAGAAGAGCAATATAGAGAGCTTTTATATACTTTATTTGCTATTAAGTTATGAATAATAAAGATAGCCGGTACTTAATCAGAGGCGGCTATCTTTATTATTTTTTGGTGTAAATGGTTTTCGTCTAATATGTTTCGGAAACTGCGGTATAGTTAATGTTTCCTCAGTTTCTTCATATGTATGAAAAACTGGTTCTTTTGCAGCAGAATAATATGATTTAAAGTTTGATTTTCTTAATACATATAATACACTAGAACAGTACGAAAAAGTATGTACAATGAATTTTGAATGTAAAGGAAGATTATTATGTCAGTTATTGATAAATTGAAACTTAATAAGTATACAAATATGGTCGTAATTAACGAACCAAGTAATTATGACATTTTTACAGGTAAAGAAACTGTATTCTCAAAAGAACACGATGCTATCTTTATATTTGTAGAAACGCTTGATGAAATGGTGAAACAAACGAATTTTATTATTAGTAATGAAGAATTACTAATTGAAAAAGGTTACGTGTTCTTCGCATATCCGAAAAAAGGTAATGCTCGTTATAGTACGTTTATTCACCGTGATGAGATGTTTCCGGCATTAAACGTTGGAGAAGATGGTTATGTGGGAGAAAGCAATATTAAATTTGCACGAATGGTAAGTATGGATGAAGTCTTTACTGTTGTAGGTTTAAAACGTGAAAAGAAAAAAACAATGAAAACATCTGCTATGAGTCAATGTGTTGCCGATTATGCAGATCGAATTAAAGATGTTGAAACATTATTAGCTAATCATCCGAATGAACTTAAGTTTTATCAAAGTTTAACGCCTGGATACCAAAAAGATTGGGCACGTAATCTTTTTTCTGTGAAACAAGAAAAAACACGTGAAAAACGTCTAGAGAAAATGATAGAAATCCTTTCACAAGGCTATAAAACAATTGAATTATTCCGTAAGAAGAAAAAATAATGACTAAGAAAGTCACAATGCTGCAACAATTAATTGTGATGAGTACATTGAAAAAAGTATTCCTTCCATTATACTAAGGAATGTTCTTATATTTATATAATTAGCAAAAAGAGAAAAGGTGTTTGAAATGAAATCGTATATTGTAGTTGGATCTGGAATTTTAGGAGCGTCTACTGCTTATCATCTTGCTAAAGCAGGTGCGAATGTTACTATCGTGGATCGCCAACAATTAGGGCAAGCAACTGATGCAGGAGCAGGTATTGTATGTCCATGGCTATCACAGCGTCGTAATAAAGCATGGTATAAAATCGTTAAAGGCGGTGCACGTTACTATTCTTCGTTAATTCAGCAATTAGAAGAAGACGGTGAAACTGACACAGGATATAATCGTGTAGGTGCAATTAGTTTACATACTGACGAAAAAAAGTTAGATCAAATGGAAGAGCGAGCTTATAAACGACGTGAAGATGCCCCAGAGATTGGTGAAATCACTCGCTTATCAGCTGAAGAAACAAAAAAATTATTCCCAGCATTATCAGACGAATATAGTTCTGTTCATATTAGTGGTGCTGCACGAGTAAATGGAAGATTATTACGCAATGCATTAATAAGTGCTGCGAAAAAACATGGTGCAACTTTTATAAAAGGCGATGCCATATTAGTCCGTGAAGGAAATCATATTACTGGAGTTATAGTAAACGATGAAACAATTTTAGCAGAAAAGGTTCTTGTAACTGCAGGTGCATGGGCGAATGAAATCTTGAACCCATTAGGAATTAATTTCTTAGTTACATTCCAAAAAGGACAAATTGTTCATCTGCAAATTGAAAATACAGCAACAGAAAATATGCCAGTTGTTATGCCACCAAACGATCAATATATTTTAACGTTCGACAATGGTCATGTCGTAATTGGTGCAACACATGAGAATGATACGGGTTTCGATCATCGTGTAACAGCAGGTGGTCTACATGAAGTATTCCATAAAGCATTAGCAGTTGCACCTGGCTTAGAAAATGCTACAATGCTTGAAACGAGAGTTGGATTCAGACCATTCACACCAGGATTCTTACCTGTTATCGGACCGCTACCTAACTTTGAAGGAATTCTCGTTGCGAATGGATTAGGAGCTTCGGGTTTAACAGCTGGTCCATACTTAGGAGCGGAACTTGCTAAACTAGCGCTCGGACAACCGATTGAATTAGATTTAAATGATTATGACGTTGCTGGAGCAATTGAATAATATGGGGTACTGCTAACATTTAGGAAAACCATGCTAAACAAATTTGACAAGGAATAAACAGTTTTTCCTCTGTTAAGAGTATGCCTGTTTATGAAAAATAAAATTCTTTAAAAATAGAGGGCCGACATTATAAACCTGCATTAATAATGTAGAATTGTGATGTCGGCTCTTTATTCATATTGATTTAAAACTTATTTTCGAGAGGAGGTTGAGTAATGAGAGCACCATATCAAGTATTGATATTTCCTTATATAAAAACTGACGATTCTATTCAATATGGTATTTTTAACCGAAGTGATTATGGTTATTGGCAAGGAATAGCTGGTGGCGGAGAAGACGGTGAGATTCCTATTGAATCAGCAAAACGGGAAGCGTTTGAAGAGGCTGGTATTACAAGAGAATGTCCATATATACAATTAGATTCTGTGTCTTCACTACCAGTAGAGGATGTAGTTGGAGGATTCCTTTGGGGAGAAGAGGTTTATGTAATAAAAGAATTTTCTTTTGGAGTTAAAGTCCCTACAAAAAACATATCATTATCTAAAGAACACTTCAATTATAAATGGTTATGCTTCGAGGAAGCAGTAACGTTTTTGAAATGGGATAGCAACAAAACAGCATTGTGGGAATTAAACAAAAGGCTATTAAAACAATAAAAGTTTTAGCTAACAAAGATATTAGTGGAACAAGAATTTGAACAATTAAAAAAATCTTGCTACACTTCTAAACAGTGTTTTAGATTATAAAATAGAGTAATATAGATTTGGCATGGGTAATGAACTAAGAGAACTTGCACTAAGAAAAGCCCTATACAGTTGCCTGTGAAAAAATGAAAATAGTTAGAAATATTTTTATGTTGTACAGTTTTTGGCTATGAATAGCGGAATAAATATTAAGTATTCAACAGTTCAAATAGAACGAGTCATCTTTTTATTTTAAGAAGAAAGATGACTCGTTTTATGCTAAAATTCGCTTAGTGTATATTTTCGTTAAAATGTGGGTGGGCCCCTTTTAGCAAAACCGGAGTGGGAATGATGAGTATAAATAGTTTTGTGGGATTAATAAAGGACGAATTATTAAAAGAGGTAAGCATACGAAGTGAGGATGAATTCGAGCCTGTAGTAGTTAAAGATATTCCTAGACTTTGGAAGTGTTTAGGGACAGGTAATTATGCCGCAGTATTCATGCACAGAGAATACAGAGATTGGGTAGTGAAAGTTTACGTGCGAGAAGGAGAAGGAATTGAAAAAGAGTCAGAAGCATACCGAAGAATTGGAAATCATCCTTCTTATTCAAAGCTTATATATAAAGGAGAAAATTTCATAGTATTGAAACGTTTAAAAGAAATTACTTTATATGATGCTATTCATAAGGGGATTAAAATTCCTAAGCAGGTAATACTTGATATCAATGAGGCTTTGGAGTATGCGAGGGAACAAGGGTTAACTCCTTGTGATGTTCACGGGAAAAATGTGATGATGGAAAAAGGAAGGGGATATGTGGTCGATGTATCTGATTTCTTAAAAACAAAAGAAGATAGTAAGTGGAGAGACCTAGAAAAGGCATATTTCACCTTTTATTTTCCTTTCATTTATAAATTGCCTTTCCCCGTTAAAATACCGTATTTTATGTTAAACATTGTTAGACGTTCGTACAGAAAATATAAGAAGCTTAAAAAGAAATTCAAATTATAAAAGGACCACATATGTTCCCAAAAACGAGTTGAATTCACATAAATTACTGTAGAAAAATTTAAATTTTTGTTTAGGGGCTACTTCAAGACCTTAGCTTGCTGGGTATATGGTGCTACCCCATTACTATCAACTTAAGAATTGATAGTAATGGGGTATTTAATTTCTTATCTTGATGAGTATGGGATACTGCCAGCATTTCTTCTATCTTCTATATTCTTGTTGTAGGGTGTTATAAAATTCTTAAGTTAATAGGCCTTGAGTGGCATACAATAGCAGAATTAACGAGTAAATGTAACAATCTCATCAACAGCTTTGATATAACCACCTGCCTCACGGAATGATTGACTAATTTTTTTGGCATTCTCTTTGTAAATCGAATGCTGCAACACTTCATTAACGGCATGTTTTAAATCCTCGGCCGATAATTGCTGGATATTTAACATAAATCCTGCGCCAAGTTCGTATACTCGCTCAGCAATCGTATGCTGATCATTTATAAATGGGAGCATAACTAGAGGTACTTCAAAATAAAGTGATTCACTTGTGCTATTCATTCCACAATGACTAATAAATACATCCGCTTGACGCAGTATATCTAATTGTGGAAGATAGTTACCAACAATAAAATTATCAGGTATATCTCCTAGCTGCTCCACTATTAATTGTTTGCCTATACTAAGTACTACTTTCGGATTGAGATCTTTTAAACCGACGAAACATTTTTGATAGAATTCAGGCTGATTATTAATTATGGTTCCCATAGAAATATAAATCACACGTTCTCCTTTTAATTCATCAACCGAAAAATCATTTAGAGTTTCATTTTCAGCAATGGAAGGACCGATAAAAATATAGCCAGCCTTAAAATCCTTGCTGTTTCTTTGGAAATAGCGAGAAGTAAAGACAATATTCAAATCGCCTGAACCCGGACAAAGTAAAAAATTATCAGATAGGGATACTTCATATTTTCCTTCTAAATATTGTTTCCTTTTTGCTATTTCTTCTAATTGCAAAAATGCTTGTAGCATGGCTAAACGTTCCTGTTTTTGTTCTATGTTTCTTGTTCCTGTCAGGTTCATATTTTCTTTTAGTTCTTGTGAAAAAACAAACGTGGTCCAAGTTGCAATAGATGCTAAACCTCTATGGTGAGCAACCCATTTTCCAGGTAAAGACTGTGCATCATAGAGGATGTAATCGTATGTTTCTTTGGAGATTTCTTCAAAAATGGAATCAGTAATTCTTTCCATAGCATGAAGGAAGTGTAATAAGTACTCTTGAGGATGGGAAGTCATAAGATTCATAGTTTCCGAAAGCTCTCTTTGTGCCTCTTGATTGATGGGACGGAATTGTGCACCTGCTTTTTTGATTTTTTCTTCAAAATCATTTGATGAATAATAGACAATGTTGTCTCCACGTTGTACTAAATCATGTACTAATCCTAATGTTGGATTTAAGTGTCCTTCTCCACCTATATTGATGTAAAGTGCTTTTTTCATCTTTATCCCCTCCAGTAAATTTGATATCGTAAAATGTAAACGATTTTTTATTTTGTTTGAATTATAACGAACGAAGTGAATAAATGTCTATTTTCATTTTTTAATATTCTTAATTTTTAGAGGGTGTTTTATTTAGATAACTTGATGGATGTGGCGAGACCCCACATCCATCAAGTTAAGAAAAAGAAACACCCCAAAAACAAAAAA
>NZ_QPEL01000166.1:0-1571 GCF_008368965.1 Bacillus sp. AY2-1
ATTAAATAACTTTATTATCACTTTGCATTTTAATCTATTATTACTTTTTTTCCTCTTTTGTTTATTTATAGGAAATAGAGAAATAAATGAGATGGGAAAGTAAACTTTACAATGCTCCTTCGTATTTATAACTAAAAAGAGTCGAATACCTGCAAATAAAAGTAGTTTTTACCGATTATACTTTGAAAAAAATCAAATATTATGGAGAAGATAGTTATGCGAAGTGGTGTAAGGCGTTCTTTTCCAGTAGATATTACGCATTAAATGCTCATGTGTATTGATAATCACTAGTTAACACTTCCATGTCTAAAGGCAGAGTAAAATCCAGTATCATGAAATCTATGATGTACGTTGAATGTATGAAATAGGAGGCTTCCATTTCATACAGTTTGGCGGCGTAACGCAAATATTTCGGCTAAATTAATAAATAAATTATCTAACAAAAATAAGCGCTCTAACTTTGGGTAGAACGCCATTTTACCGTAATATATGGCCCGGAAAGGGCTCGAACTCAATACCTCCATACTGTAAAGGTGGGGGTTTATTGTATTACTTTTCTTCCTGCATTATAAATTTCCAAAAACGTTTTAATTCTTCACGTTTTTGGGATGGAGCAAGTTTTATATCATTTAACCATTGATCTAGTTCTGAATCATTTCTTTTCCCTTCAGCATCAAAATCTCTCCCTAGAAGAAAATCAGTAGATACTTTAAAGTAATCTGCTATACGTATCAAGGTATTGTAATCAGGTTGACGTTCATTACGTTCATACATACCAATTGTACTTTCACTTAGTTGAAGAGATTGAGCCAGTTCTTTTTGCGTAATTCCTTTTTGTTTTCTTAAATCACGAATTATATTTCCAAACGTTTTCATTCTATCACCTGATAATATATTAACACAATATGTGTTAATATATTAAAACTTTTAATAATTGATAATTGAAATCTATTGACAACACATTTCGTGCGGTTTATATTTTAATTAACAACACGAAATGTGGTTTTGGGGGTGAGAATGTATGAATTATGAAAGAGTAGCTGAAAATCTAATTAATTTAAGAAATGGGAGATCTAGAGAAGAGGTGGCAAAAGCAGTCGGAATCAGTATTAGTACATTGCAGATGTATGAAAATGGACAGAGAATCCCACGAGATAATATAAAAATAAAATTAGCGAATTTTTATGGTGTTACAGTTCAAACAATTTTTTTTGATTCAGAACAACACGAAGTGTGTTGAATAATGTTAGATTTTTAAGATGATGTAGTGATTTTTTAGAAATGTAAGTTTAGAAAGTGTTTTAGGTAATTTTACATAAAAAGGTAATGTTTTTATCATTATATATAAATTGTAGAGGTGTATTTGCATGAACATGAAAACATTTGAAGTGCGTGAAAAACGATTAGCAGAACTATTAGGTGCAAAGGTACTATGGGAATTTATCAGTGCTGTAACAGAGGAAATTGAAAAGCAGGAATTAGAGTCTACACCAGGTTTGTTAGAAGATCTATTCATACATGTAAAAGAAACCATTCAAATTCAAAATATGAATCAACGCATAACAAAAGCC
>NZ_QPEL01000167.1:0-37490 GCF_008368965.1 Bacillus sp. AY2-1
TTATTTTTCAAAATAATCTTACCATTACAGAAAGAATAAGCCCATAAAAAGGTACTCGATTTAGTCACTTAAGGATACGTAAGCTTTTTCGAGATAATTTCAAACTGTAATTTTTTTCTATTTACCGCCTTAAAAGAGCTTGTTAAATAAGATTTTTAGCTAATAAAACGTTAAATAGTTTAAAATTATCAGATAACACTAGATATTTTAGTCTATTAATTATTATAATAGAGTATGAGATGGTTATATAATTGAGACAAAAAAGGTATACACCTAGGTGGGGCCTAGGCGGTGTTTCTCTTTTACGGCTTAGACATAGAAAACACCTACACTTTTTTGCCAATATAGGGGATGGAGAGATTATCATGAGCAACATGCAGCAAAAAACAGACGTTATCTTAATTGGTGCAGGAATTATGAGTGCAACGTTAGGCTCATTACTAAAAGAATTAGCACCTGAATGGGAAATTAAAGTTTTTGAAAAACTCGCAAGTGCCGGGGAAGAAAGCTCTAACGAATGGAATAATGCAGGTACAGGGCATTCTGCGCTATGCGAACTGAACTATACTTCCGAAAAATCTGACGGATCTATAGATATTGGTAAGGCTGTAAAAGTGAATGAGCAATTCCAGCTTTCAAGACAATTTTGGGCATATCTTGTAAAAAGCAAATTAATTCGTAATCCACAAGATTTTATTATGCCACTACCTCATATGAGTTTAGTACAAGGGGAAAAAAATGTTGAGTTCCTAAAAAACCGTTTTGAAGCGCTTTCAAAAAATCCACTGTTTCAAGGAATGGAATTTTCCGACGCTCCTGAAACATTAAAAAAATGGCTTCCACTCATTATGGAAGGCCGTACATCTAATGAACCGATGGCGGCAACGAAGATTGACTCTGGAACAGATGTTAACTTCGGTGCATTAACACGTATGTTGTTTGATTACTTAAAAACGAAAAATGTCGAGCTAAACTACAAGCATAGTGTTGAAAATATTAAGCGCACGAAAAATGGTTTGTGGGAAGTGAAAGTACACGATATGAATAGTGGTAAAATTGAGCATCATACTGCTAAATTCGTCTTTATTGGCGGTGGTGGCGGTAGTCTACCTCTACTTCAAAAGACTGGTATCCCTGAATCAAAGCATATCGGTGGATTCCCAGTAAGTGGACTATTTATGGTATGTAAAAACCAAAAAGTTGTAGAGCAACATCATGCGAAAGTATACGGTAAAGCTAAAGTTGGCGCTCCGCCAATGTCTGTACCTCACCTTGATACGAGATATATAGATAATAAAAAAGCTTTATTATTCGGACCATTCGCAGGGTTCTCACCTAAATTCTTAAAAACTGGCTCAAATCTTGACTTAATCGGTTCTGTAAAACCGAATAACGTCTTAACGATGTTAGCTGCTGGTGTAAAAGAAATGGGACTTACAAAATACTTAATTCAGCAAGTTATGTTATCGCACGAAAAACGCATGGAAGAATTACGCGAATTCATTCCGAACGCGAAAAGTGAAGATTGGGATATTGTAGTTGCTGGACAACGTGTACAAGTAATTAAAGATACTGATGCTGGCGGTAAAGGAACACTTCAATTTGGTACAGAAGTAGTAAGTGCAGCTGACGGCTCAATCGCCGCATTACTAGGCGCATCACCAGGTGCTTCTACTGCTGTTCACGTCATGCTTGAAGTATTAGAAAAATGTTTCCCAAGCCGCATGGTAGAATGGGAAGAAAAAATAAAAGAAATGATTCCTTCATATGGCATTTCACTAACTGAAAATCCAAGGTTGTTCCAAGACCTACACACTTCTACAGGTCGTACGCTTGGATTAAATGAAAAAGAAACAGTTCATAACTAATGAAGAAATAAAAAACGTCCGATATATTCGGACGTTTTTTCGTTACTAGAAATTATATTTATCAATATTCTCTTTCGTAAATACAACCCGCTCTGGCAATACAATAATTCCATTTCCTTCTGCCTCATAATCATAACCTTGGATGGAGTTTGGCTCTACTTTCACTTTTCCGATTCCTTTTACTTCAAAACTATCCCCTACTTTTAACTTCTTCCCTTTTACTACTATTTCATTTGCTACATACGTTGCGAGTGCACCTTGTTGTTTTACATCCCATAATCCAAATTGTTGTACTGTTCCTCGTTTTACGTAATCACGCATAACGTTTGGTGTAGAGAAGCCAGTTACAACAACTTTTTTATCCATTTTCAAGTTTTCAGCTGCTTGTGCCATCGCTGGTAGTGCCGTTGCATCCGGGCAAATGACTGCATTAATATCTGGATACGTTTTTAATATGTTCTCCCCTACTGATAACGATTTTTGCGCATTATTTTCACCGTACTGCGTCGTTACAATTTCCCAGTTCGGATATTTCTTTTTAATAATTTCTTTCGCTTTCGTTACCCATTGGTTTTGATCCGTTACTGTTGGACTAGAATAAAAGAAAGCTACTTTTCCTTTATCTCCAATTTGCTTGGAAGTCATTTCAATTAATAAGTTAGCAAGTTGGTCTGGTGTCCCTTGACTTATATAAAAAGAACGGTCTTTCGGATTCACATCAGAATCCCACGTTAAGACAGTCATTCCTTTTTTCTTAGCACGCTGCAGTGATTGCGATAAACCATCAACTGATGTAGAGGAAACCATAAGTGCATCATAGTTTTGATTAATGAAATTATTTATATACTTTACTTGCCCTGATACACTCGCTTCAGACGGCCCATCATATTTCACTTGTACGCCTAGCTTATCTCCCATCTCCTTTGCTCCTTCACCGCCCGATGTAAAGAAGCCAACTCCAGTTAATTTCGGGATAAATGCAAATTTCACATCATCTGCTTTTTTCTTATCTGCCGTTTGACTGGAACAAGCGATTAAACCAATTAAACAAATACATACGATCAATACAATCCCTAGTTTTCTCTTCATGACATTTCCCCCTTATGCAAATTCCGTCTTTTCCCTGCTAAGAATTGATGTAATTTGAAATGTCTCATAATAACTGAAAGAATAAGGATAATACCTATTACTACATTTGATTGTTCATTTGTTAAACCTGTCATTTGTAGGCCATATTGCATAAGGCCTATAAAAATACTTGCCAGTACTGTACCGAAAATACTACCTTTTCCCCCTGTAATAAGTGTCCCACCTAATACGACTGCTGTAATGATCGGTAATATTGTTTCACTTCCCATATCAGCACGTGCGGAACCGAAATATGCAGTTAAGAAAGCACCCCCTAATCCACCTCCTAACCCAGAAAGTATGTAAGCAATGATTACTACTTTCTTCGTCTGAATCCCGGTGTATTTTGCTGTATTTTCGTTCGCTCCTGTTAATTGTACGTGGCGTCCATATATCGTTCGGTGAAACAAAATCGTGCATACAATTGTTAATGCGATAAGAAGCCATAATAAGTTAGGTATTCCTATAAAACTACCATTTGCTAGTTGTACATAAGCATCAGGTAAACCACTTATCCCTTCATATCCAGAAGCACCCGCCCCTCCTGAAATGACGAGTGCAATTCCTCCATATAAAAACATCGTTCCGAGTGTAACAACTAGTGGTTCTACATCTGTCATTTTTATAATGAATCCATTTAAAGCTCCTGCTAAGCAACTGACTATAAGTGCCATTATTACTGCTAATAAAATATGAATCCCATTCATCCAAAGTACACCAATTAAAATCGAAGTTAGCCCCATAATAGATCCTACAGATACGTCAATTCCTCCTGTTACAATAACGAAAGTCATTGGAATCGCTGCGATTGCTATAAACAGAAAATCATTTGTACTAAAAAGGAGATTACTAATATTTAAAAAATCACGATTTATAAAACTAAAGAGAATGAATTCTATAAGAAGTAATACGATTAGAACACCTTCCCATCTGTAAAAATACTTCATAGATTCATCCTCCTCTCTACTTTCCACTTCTTCATGACACTATCTAGTATGATAATAAGTAATAGTAAAAAACCCGAAATAGCATTATTCCAAAATGCTGGTATTTTTAAAAAGACGAGTGAACTGCTTATTGCTTCTAAAAATAATGCTCCTAATGCGGCTCCAAATATAGAACCGGTTCCTCCTTTTAGATGAATTCCTCCTAGCACAGCAGCTGCGATCACCTGTAGTTCTATTCCTGTACCAGTTTGATTTGGAACGAACCCGATATTCATAACAAATATGCAACCAGCGATTGCCGCACTTATGCCCGATATAATAAACGCATTTATCTTTACTTTATTAACAGGTATCCCAATGAGCCTCGCACCATCTTCATTGTCACCTACCGCATAGAAGTATCTTCCGTATGGTACCTTCCTTAAAAAGAAGTATAGTAGTAATAAAATAATAAGAACACCCCATACAATTATCGGCAGACCAAGTATGACGATAGATGAAAGTTTCTTAAAATTATTTGGAGTATCTTCAATCCACTTCCCGCCTGTGAAGATTAACATTGCACCTCTAACAATTCCTAACATCCCTAATGTCATAATAATGGCTGGTACCCGAAACTTTGCAACTCCAATCCCGTTTATGAAACCGATAATAGCACCAAGCATTATAGCAGCAAGTATCGACAAGACTGCACTATATCCGTTCGTTAATAACATCCCGCAAACTGCCGCGCTTAATCCCATAATTGAGCCAACTGATACGTCTATATTTTTCGTAAATAAAACGAACGATTGGCCAATTGCTAGAACGACTAAAATAACGCTTGATTTCATCATTAACGATAACGAGTTAAACTGAACAAAACTAGGATTTATTATCCCGACCATGGCTATATAAATTAGTAGTAACAGTATGATAGACGTTTCGTGCATTTTATACATGCGTTTCATTCCGTTACACCTCCGTATGCAAGACGTGTAACTTCTTCTACATTTATTTTTTCTTTCTCCAAATGAGAAACAAATTGACCATTTCGCATGACGTATACACGGTTAGCTAATTGGACGATTTCCTCAACATCTGAAGAAATGAATAATATGGCGAGTCCTTCTCTTTTCATTTTTTCTATCGTTTCATACACTTCAAGCCTTGCTTTTGCATCAATTCCGCGAGTTGGTTCATCAAGAATAATGATTTTGGGATTACATGCAAGATATTTCGCAAGCACGACTTTTTGCTGATTACCTCCCGATAAAGATGTAAGTTCTTCATTCATACTTGGTACAACAATTCGGAACTTTTCTATAAACGACTTTACTAAAGCGCTTTCTTTTTCTCGGTTAATAAAAAAGCGATTATTTTGCTGTAAACATGCTGCAGTAATATTTTCTTTGACAGATACAATGGAGAAAATTCCATTCCTCGCCCTATCTTCCGGCACATAAACGAGCCCTTCGCTTAATCTTTTATGCAAAGGACATGTATCAATTAGTTTTCCTTCTAATAAAATAGAGCCTGATTTTATAGCTTCCAATCCAAATATTGCTTCCGCTAATTCCGTTCTACCTGATCCAACAATGCCAGCAATCCCCACAATCTCTCCAGCATGTACAGTGAATGATATATTCTCGAATGTGTGACTAGTCACATTCGCTACTTCTAATACTTTTTTCGTTCTTTCTGTCTCTTGAACTATTTCTCTTTTTTCTTCCTGTTTATATCCTTTTGGCAATAACCCCTCCATCAGCGTGTCATATGTATAGTCACATATATCCCCTTGACTCGCGATTGTTCCATCACGTAATATCGCTACTTTATTGGAGATTTCAAAGATTTCCGGAAAACGATGTGTAATGTATATCATTCCAATTCCTTTTTCTTGCAAACTTTTCATCAGCACAAAAAGACTCTTGATTTCATGAGTTGTTAACGTCGATGTTGGCTCATCTAAAATAAGAATCTCAGCGTCTCGTATTAATCCTCTAATGATTTCTACTAACTGTTGCTGCGCAATGGATAATGATGCTCCTAACTCATAAAGGTCAATATCCCACCCTAGACTGTTAATCAATTGCTGAATCTGTACTCTTAGTTTCTTTTTCTTTTCTTTTAACCCGATACATATATTTTCTTCAATAGTCATATGCGGAAAAATGAGTGGTTCTTGCGGTATTAAATAAATACCTTTTCTATGTGCTTCTGACGGATTTGAAAACTGTTGCTTCATTCCTTTTACATACATCTCTCCATCATCATACGAATATAACCCCGTTAATATTTTCATTAATGTTGATTTCCCGGCGCCATTTCCCCCCACTAAAGCGTATATATCTCCACGCTCTACTTGTAAGTTCACTTCTTTTAATACAAGTTGATTTAAAAACGCCTTACTCATTTTCTTTATTTGTAATAAAGGTACGTTCTCCACATGATGTCACCTGCCTTTATCCAGAACATTTTTTGAGAAAATGATTATTTGTTCTACTTGTTTTGTAGCATTGTATATTCCTTTTTTTATATCTAGAACACTTTTTTCTACGTACTATTAATCGTTTCAACTGGAATAAACAAAATATGTGGCACATATGTTTAAGGAGTGGTCAATTGTTGAAAGGGATGAAGAGTATGACACAGCTGAACTTTGAAGAGAATTTATTAACTAAAGTAGCTTGGTACTATTATAAAGACCAATTAACACAACAGGAAATTGCTTCACTTCTTCACATTTCAAGAAATAAAGTTGTCCGGTTATTAGATAAGGCACGCAGTGAAGGTATCGTTACATTTCACGTAAAAGGAACTGGTTTACACTGTTTAAGTATTGAGCGTGACCTAATGAAAAAATTCCACTTAAAAGATGCTTTCATTATCCCTACTCCAATAGACAATTATCACGCTTCTCTCGGAAAAGCCGCTGCACAATATTTAGAGACTCATCTCCAACAAGGTGATTTACTCGGCATCGGCTGGGGTGAAACAATAAGTAAAATGCTAGAAAACATTCATTTTGAAAGTTCTATTAATCTTTCATTCGTAACGCTAACAGGCGGAGTAAACCACTATCTCCCAAGAAAACAAAACTATTTACACTACATGCAAGGTGATCTTCATATTATTCCTACTCCTTTTCTAGCATCTTCTACTGAAATGGCACAAAGTATTTTATCAGAACCAAGCGTGAAAGATATGCTTCATGTCGCTTCACTTGCACATACGGCAGTTGTCGGTATTGGCGGGTTATCTCAAGACGCTACGATTGTAAAAGAAGAAAAATTAACGCTACGTGAAATGACATATATTCGAAGTCAAAACGGGGCGGGCGATATTTTAGGACAGTTTTATAATACGAATGGTGATTTATTAGAGCTCTCGCATCATAATCGTCTAATTGGCACACCACTTACGATTCTTCGCAGTATGAAGCATGTCATTGGTGTGGCTGGAGGTACTCAAAAGATAGATGCCATTTATGGGGCTTTAAAAGGGAAATTTATTCATACATTAATTACTGATGAAGAAACTGCGCTCTCCTTATTAAGAAAGGAAGGTGATTCTTAATGTCTACTTTATTAGCTTTCGATGCTGGTACAGGAAGCATTCGAGCTGTTCTTTTTGATTTACAAGGCAATCAAATTGCAGTAAGCCAAAAAGAATGGGTTCATAAAACTGATCCTCGTTACCCCGGTTCTATGAATTTTGATGTAAAAGCAAACTGGCAACTCGTACAACAGTGTACGAAAGAAGTTCTACAAAAAAGTAATATACTTCCTTCTTCTATTCAAGCTATTAGCGCTACAAGTATGCGAGAAGGTTTTGTTTTATATGATAAAAATGGGCAAGAAATATGGGCATGTGCAAATGTTGATGGCCGTGCATCCGCTGAAGTTAGTGAGCTAAAAGAAATCCGCTCACATCTTGAAGAAGATTTATACAGAAAATCTGGGCAAACTTTTTCATTAGGTGCTTTACCACGTCTACTTTGGATTAAAAAACATGAACCAGAAATCTATTGTAATATCCACTCCTTTACGATGTTAAACGATTGGATTTTGTATAAATTAAGCGATGTACTGCAAATCGACCCTTCCAACGGTTGTACGTCTGGAATCTTTGATTTACAAAATAGAAATTGGGATAACGATGTCGCTAAAGAGTGTGGTATAACTTTGCCATTTTCACCAAAAGTAAATGAGGCTGGTACGGTAATCGGAAACGTTACAAAAGAGTGTGCAGCATTAACTGGATTACTGGCAGGAATTCCTGTCGTCGCTGGCGGCGGAGATGCTCAAATGGCATCACTCGGAACTGGAGTCGTGAAACCAAATCAAACATTAATATGCGGAGGCAGCTTTTGGCAACAAGAAGTAAATATTACAGAACCAATTACAGATCCATATGCTGCGATTCGTGTAAATTGCCATGTCATTTCGAATCTATGGCAATATGAAACAATCGCTTTTTTCCCTGGTCTTGTTATGCGCTGGTTTCGAGACGCTTTTTGCCAAGAAGAAAAAAAGCTCGCTGAAAAACTCGGTGTAGACGCTTATGAATTATTAGAAGAACAAGCGAAAGACGTACCTGTCGGTTCATATGGTATTATCCCTACTTTTTCAAACGTTATGAACTACATTTCTTGGCGTCATGCCGCACCTTCATTCTTAAATTTAAGTTTAGACGCTGACAAATGCGGAAAAAAGGAACTGTTCCGTGCTATTGAAGAAAATGCGGCCTTCGTTACACTTGGAAACTTAAAACTAATTGAAAATCTTACTGATACATTCCCTTCTGAAGTTGTTTTTGCTGGCGGTGCCGCTAAAGGGAAACTATGGCCACAAATTCTATCAGACGTACTCGGCATTCCTGTAAAAGTACCAGTTGTGAAAGAAGCAGCTGCTTTAGGAACTGCGATTGCTGCTGGAGTTGGCGCTGGAATATATACATCTATGGAAGAGGCTGCCGAACAATTTTTACAGTGGGAAAATACATTTGAACCAATCACGGAAAATCACGAGCTATACAAGGAATTCTATGAAACATGGAAAACCGTGTATAACAGTCAGCTCACTTTAGCTGATAAAGGACTTACAACACATATGTGGATTGCGCCAGGTGCACTGTAACTCATTTACATAAAGGAGTGAACTGTATGTTAAAAGCGAATGAAAATGATTTCTCCTATCGCTTCGGTGATAACGGGCCCAAATATTTAATACAAGGCCCCAATATTGATCTAGGTCTTGTTGTCATTCAGCCTGGGCAAGAGTTTCAAAATCATTACCATACAACGTGTGAAGAAGTTTTTTATGCGTTAGAAGGCGAAATAGACTTCTATGTAAATAACGAAAGAGTTCCGATTAAACAAGGTGATGTCCTGCAAGTTCGCCCTCATGAATCTCACTATTTAATTAACCATTCTGACAAACCTTTTAAAGCTGTTTTTATAAAGTCACCACATTTACCAAATAAAGATACTGTACAAACGGAAAATCCAACATTAACGAAGGAGTGATTTCAAATGACTTGGGGATTTAAAAATCGATTAAATACAATTTTACCTGATGGTAGAGCGGTTATGTTAGCCATAGATCACGGTTATTTCTTAGGACCAATTCACGGGCTAGAACAACCACTTGAAACAGTAAAAAACTTACTTCCTTATACAGACTCCCTCTTTTTAACGCGCGGTGTACTTAGCTCCTGTATTCCTGAAAACTGCAGTACACCGATGGTTATGCGTGTATCTGGCGGAGCTACTGTCGTCGGTAAAGATTTAGCGAATGAAACAATTGTTACACCTGTAAAAGAAGCAGTGAAGCAAAACGCAATTGGCGTTGGCGTCTCTGTTTTTGTCGGATCAGACTATGAAACACAAACTGTTTCGAATCTCGCAAACGTAGTCTCTGAAGCTCACGATTACGGCCTGCCAGTACTCGGTATTACCGCAGTCGCAAAGGAATTACAAAAACGTGAAGCTCGCTTTCTAGCACTCGCTTCCCGCGTATGTGTTGAAATGGGTGCTGATATTATTAAAACGTATTACTGCGAAGGATTCGAAAAAATAACGAGCACATGCCCTGCCCCAGTCGTCATCGCGGGCGGCCCAAAACTAGATTCAATTGAAGACGCATTAAACATTACGTACAATGCACTGCAAGAAGGCGCCATTGGAGTAGACATGGGACGTAACATATGGCAATCCGAGCACCCAGCTGCGATGATTCAAGCAATACATGGTATTGTGAAGAATAGATTAAATGTGAAAGAGGCGCTTGAACTTTATGATGATGTGAAGAATTAATGTAAAAAGACAGACTATTTATTAGTCTGTCTTTTTTGTTAAAATAAAGTAAAGGAGGAATGATTATGCGAAGAATGACTTTCGAACGCCCTACCGATCATTACGATGAACGTTTATACTCTATTGATGAAAAAATTTGCGCCCTATTAAAAGAACGAAAAGAACTTTCAAGTGGTGACCCAGGTTTTCCACATGATGAAGCGATTTATAAATGGGCAAAGCAATACGAATTTTATCCAGACTATCTAAACTCATTATTCTCTTCCATGATGGATGAAGAAGAATTTAAACCTCGCGTTGAACCAACTGACTTCAAAAAACATGTACCTGTTTTTAAAACTTATGAACATAATGGAGTCATGTATACTGTAACTTTTATTCGGCAATATGCAAATGCTAGTGTAGTTTATTTATATAGCGATTGGGATTCCACGGATGAAGCTTTTATTGAAAATAAGCCTCATAGTTTCTTCCAATTATCAATAGATGATACATACGATTGCTGGTCAGAAGGTGGTGGCGGCACTGATGGACATATGAATCATCAATTCGTTGTATCTCCTGTCCTTCCTGATAATTTGTCTGGAATAAGCTTTCGATTTAAAGAACTCAGTATGCCGTTTAGGAAAGATCAAGCTGTGCTTGAATTTGAAATTCAGATAGACAAATAAGGTGAGACTTTAATCAATCCACAAATAGTAAGATAAATAAGGTAATAAAATAAGCAAGCCCCTTTCCAAACTGGATAAGGGGCTATATATACACCTTCAAACGATTATTCTTGATGATTACTATTAAGCTTTGAAACTTTCTTACCTTCTCTATAATCAAGACAAGACACTTCAATTAATAAGTCATTAAATACTGTAAAATAAAAACCATAACTACTCCCTCGCATCGAATAAGGTTCCTTGTCTATTTCAATACCGCCGGCTACTAAGCGATTATATGCTTGATCCACTTCACTTGATGTATCCACTAAAAAACCAATATGAAAAGCTTCCGGATACGTAACTTCCCTATTCCCCTTAAATGCTTTTGGATCACTTAGTACAAGTATAAATCCACTCTCATCACTCATCACTACAAGCGCTTTCCCTTTTTGCTCCAAAAATTGAAAATCAAAAAATGTTTCAAAGATAAGTCTAAATCCGAATCAGGATATGCATCACCTCTTGAGACAGATCCGATCAGCATACATCCATTTACCGTATCTATAGATAAGATTTCAGCTACTATTGTTTGCACTAATTTTTTATGTTGTTCATATGTAATGAATGCAAGTTTTTCTATCATTCCCATCCCCCAGTAATAAAAAAGAGGATACATGTTTGCTTTTACAACATGTATCCTCTGCTTGTATATTACGACTGTTGATAAGCCGATTTAGATGATTTCACATAATAAACCGCATGATCCACATTAATAATATGATCTGGTTTTGGTTTACCACGGCCCGCTCTATGTCCAGCTAAGTGTTCTTCACTTGTTTCCCAGTTTTTCCATGCTTCTTCAGATTCCCAGCGAATCATTACGACAACTTCTTCGTCGCCGCGTCTTACTTTTTTCACGAGAACACTTAAATCGATGAAGCCTTCAAATTTTTCAATAATACCTTCTCCAGTGAAACGTTCTACAACTATATTTGATGTACCTTCTTTTACTGTAAATGTTTTCGTTTCGATAAACATATATCCCACTCCCTCTTTGTAATACGAATACTAGTATACTTCTATTATAATTGATTATGATAATTATTTTCAATTGTAAAGTTTTAATTTTTTGAATTATGCTGATTTCTTTTCTATCGCCTCATCTAAAAATTTGAAATACGGAAGTAACATTCCTATTAAAGAGGTGACACATATAATTGCACCGATGATTACATATAGCGCTCTTACTCCCCACATTTCACTCAATATCCCCCCTACTAACACACCTAACGGCATAGCGGATCGTATGAAAAATAAACGCACTGAAAATATTTGTCCTATCATATTATTAGGCACAGTTTGTTGGCATATTGTTGTGTTATGAACATTAAAAAATGCAATACAAATCCCTGCTATTACTTCAATTATTATTGCAATGATAATACTATGATTGAACCCTAATGAAATGTATGTGAGCCCCCCTATAAACAATCCTCCAAGCATAAGTATACGCCGGCTTTTATATGTTACTTTTCCGACTAATACTGAGCCAATTACGTAGCCAAGTGGAAAACCTGCCATGAAATAGCCGTACTCTGCATATCCCGCTGACAGCTCGTCTTTTATATAAGGAAGATTTGTGACCATCGTTACCCCTACTCCAAACTGCACGAAAGTAAGAAATATACCGAGCCAAACGATGATTGGTTTTGTAAAAAAATATGTAAAACCTTGAAGAAATTGTTCTAGCCACGTTTTTCTTATATCTGTTGTAGTTCTCTTTTCTTTTATATAAAGTAAGAAAGCACCACTAACAAATAGACAAATACATACAAAAGATAATGTAAATTCTGTTCCAATGTAATGAATTACTACTCCACCTAATACTGGCGCAAGAAACATCATAAGGCGAGTCATTCCATCAATGTACGCATTTGCGTCTTGAAGTTGTCCTTGACTTACAATGCTCGGTGTAATTGCCTGACTCGCAGGTGTATAAAGAGGTGTAATAAGTCCCACTACAATTTGAACAACATAAATGTGCCAAACTTCTATACTACCCGAAGCTAGCATCATCAAAGGTAATAAGAATACGGACGCTCGTATCCATTGTGAAAAAATCATAATCCACTTCCGGCTCCATTTATCAATAAATGGGCCACTTATTAATTGCAGTATGAGTGATGGGATGAAATATAATAGCCACATACTACTTAAAGCCATTTCCGATCCTGTTAACTCATATACTAGAATTGAATTACATAACGTTCCGAAAGCCCCTCCTAATTCTGAGATTGCACTCCCAATCCACATAAAAAAGAACGAACGATTTTTCAATATATTTTTCAATTTCACACACCAACTTTTCTTTTATATTCCTCCCTTTATGTACATTCTCGTTGCATATTATCTATTTAAAAATGCTTCTAATTCTTTTGCTAACGACTGTACTGCTTTCTTCCTTAATACATACTTTCCGTCATGTATATCAACTAACTTCGCTGCACGTAACAATTTCAAATGATGGTGTACTGTCGATTTACCAAGCTGCAATCTTTCCGTTATTTCCTGTAATGTACGTTCTTTTTCAAACAACATTTTTACAATTCGCAATCTCGCTTCATCCCCAAGAGCCTTATGTTTTTGAACTAAAAAATAATTCGGTTCATACGGATCTTCAGGATGGATACTTTCATTCGCAACTGGGTAATGAAATACTTTCGTATCATCAATATCTGCTTCAATATTCCACGGTCTGTACGTCATTTGCGGAATAAGAAGTACGTGATGAATACTTGGCTCTGGCATATAGTTCACTCCGCCAGTCGCCCACTCTACAAACTCTTCCGGCTTCATCTTTTTATTCATTTCATTTTTTGCTTCATAATCTCGTTTTAATATAGAAAGTACTTCCTCCTCTTTCTTAATTACACTCTCATACCAACCTGTCATAACAGCGATTAAATGAGATTTCAGCACTTGTACATCTACATCACATATAAAGCTAATATAAGTAGAAAAAAACTGATGATCATCTGTTAGTTCCTTTAGTTCGTGTATTGCACATACAACTCCCGTTGCAGCTAAACGTCTTTTCTCTTCATATTTCTCTCCTAAAAACGGTAAACATATAAATTTCAAATCTTCTTCTGAAAGTGAATCAATTTTAAAATTAAACTGCGATAAGTCCTGAAAATCCTCTTCATACAATAACTGAAGCAATGCTTTCCACGTATTATGTTCTTCTACAAACTGTAAGTGTTCTCTCATCTCATTTGTTAATGATTGTCTAATTCCTTCCCATTCACTTTCAGTCTTTTCAAGTGTATCAATTAACCTTTTATGAGTAATTGCTGCAATGCCAAGTGCACATTCGAAAAGTATCGAATATTTCACCTGAACGTTGTATGTTTCCCTCTTTCTACTCGTTATGTGATAGACCTCCATTTTTATCCCCTCCTTGTTTGCGATGTATTAAATTCTATTTTTATCGAATTTTACCTTCTATATTTTTAGAATTTATAAAAATATAAATTAAACCACATTCATTCTAAATTAAGAAGAATAAGAGCTTTTTTATATACAAATAATAAAGCTCAAGGAGTGGTTGACATGTATTTCATATTGAATATGTTAGGGATTTTCGTTGTCATATTAATTGTTTTCTTATGTTCACCTAATAAAAAACATATAAAATGGAGACCAATTGTAATTCTCATCATATTGGAGCTTTTTATTACGTGGTTTATGTTAGGCACGAAGCTCGGCAGTATTATCATTAATAAAATTGCGTCATTTTTCAGTTGGCTACTGGCATGCGCGAACGAAGGTATTCGATTTGCATTTCCTTCCGCTATGGACAGTCCACACATTGATTTCTTCTTTAGTGCATTACTGCCTATCATCTTTGTTATTACTTTTTTCGATATTCTTTCGTATTTCGGAATCTTAACTTGGATTATTGATAAAGTAGGTGCGGTTATTTCAAAGATTTCTCGTTTACCAAAGTTAGAAAGTTTCTTTTCCATTCAAATGATGTTTTTAGGAAACACTGAAGCACTTGCAGTTGTTCGTGATCAATTATCTGTTTTAAAAGAAAATCGTTTGTTGACTTTTGGAATTATGAGTATGAGTAGCGTTAGCGGATCCATTCTTGGCGCTTATTTATCAATGGTACCAGCTACATATATTTTCAGTGCAATCCCTTTAAACTGTATTAATGCATTAATTTTAGCCAATGTATTAAATCCTGTGGAAGTTACGAAAGAAGATGATGTCGTATATACACCTTCAAAGCATGAAAAAAAGGATTTCTTTTCCACTATTTCAAACAGTATGTTAGTTGGAATGAATATGGTTATCGTTATTTTAGCCATGGTAATTGGGTATGTAGCTTTAACAGCATGTTTAAATGGGATTTTAGGCTTTTTTGTAACGGGGTTAACAATTCAAAAAATCTTCTCCATTATCTTTAGTCCTTTTGCATTTTTACTCGGTTTATCCGGCAAAGATGCTATGTATGTAGCTGAATTAATGGGAATAAAAATTACGACGAATGAATTTGTTGCTATGATGGATTTAAAATCAAACTTAAAGTCGCTACAACCGCATACGGTTGCGGTTGCAACAACATTTCTAGCTTCTTTTGCTAACTTTAGTACAGTAGGTATGATTTACGGAACTTACAATTCATTATTTGGCGGGGAAAAATCATCAGTCATCGGTAAAAATGTTTGGAAGCTTCTTGTTAGCGGGATGGCTGTTTCTTTATTAAGCGCTATGCTTGTAGGGCTTTTTGTATGGTAAATGGATATTATACTAACAAAAGACATCTCAATTAAATTGGATGTCTTTTGTTATTCTTAGCTCCGAATTTGTCCATTTCCACGAATTACATATTTTGTGGAAGTTAATGCTGGAAGCCCCATTGGTCCTCTTACGTGTAACTTTTGCGTACTGATACCAATTTCCGCTCCGAATCCAAATTCGGATCCATCTGTAAAACGAGTCGATGCATTATGATAAAGTGCCGCGGCATCTACAGAAGTAAAAAACTTGCTGACGTTTTCCTCGTTTTCAGTAATAATCGCTTCAGAATGCATAGATCCATACGTATTTATATGATGAATCGCTTCTTCAACAGTGGAAACCACTTTCACTGCTAGTGTGAGAGATAAAAACTCTGTTTCCCAGTCTTCTTCTGTCGCAAGTAAGATAGAAGTATCAATCGCCACTGCTTTATTATCACCGCGTAGCTCTACTCCTCTTTCCTTCAAAGAAGAAAACAACTCGCTACCATATTGCTCTGCCCAATTCTCATGAAGTACAATCGTCTCAATTGCATTACATACAGATGGGCGCTGTGTTTTTGCATTTATAATAATATTAAATGCCATTTGTTTATCCGCTGTTTCATCAATGAATATATGACAATTTCCCGCACCTGTTTCAAGTACTGGAACAGACGCTTCTCTCACTACTGTATCAATTAATTGTTTACCGCCTCTTGGTATAAGAACATCCAAGTACTCATTCAATGTAAACAGCTGTTTTGCACTATCTCTCGTTGTGTCTTCTATGAGCTGTACACTTTCTGAAGGCAAGCTAGTTTGCTTAAGCGCCCGGTGAATAACGCTAACGATGGCTTTGTTAGAATGGATAGCAGAAGAACTACCACGTAGTATTACTGCGTTTCCTGTTTTTAAACAAATTGTAGCAGCATCAACAGTTACATTCGGTCTTGCCTCATAAATCATTCCGACAACACCAAGTGGTACGCGCATCTCCTGAATAGATAGTCCATTTGGTCGTTCCCATGCACTTACACATTCTCCAATAGGATCACGTAATTCAATTAACTGCTTAATACCCTCTGTCATATCAACAATTCGCTGTTCATTCAGCAAAAGGCGATCAAGGAGTGAATTAGAAAATCCTTTCTCCTTACCTTCTTCAATATCCCGTTTGTTTTCTTCTAAAATATAAGCTGTTTCTACTATCAACTGATTAGCAATTGCAGCAAGTGCTTCATTTTTTTGATCTGTAGTTTTAAGCACAAGTTCTCTAGCAACCTCTTTTGCTTTTATCCCCTTTGCCAACACTTCATTCATTTTCATTTCCTCCTTTTTAAAGTGAAACCCAATGATCCCTATGGATGACTTCATAACTATGTCTCTCGCCTCTTACTTGAATATCTTGGCTTTGCATACCTTTTACATCTCTTAGTTCCTCTGCACTATATGTGCATTGTCCTTTTCCTATTACGCGCCCTTGTTGCGTTACAACCTCTACAACTTCACCCACTTGGAAAAATCCTGATACATTCGTAACACCAGCTGGAAGTAAACTCTTACCATGCTGAATGATGGCAGTAGCCGCCCCAGCATCTACTTCAATTTGTCCGCTAACAAGCGAATGCAGGGCAATCCATTGCTTGTTCATCTTCATTTCTTTTTGAGGAGCATTACCAACATACGTTCCATCACCCTTACCCTTCAAAACATCTACAAACTTTTCCTGTCCACGTCCTGTCCCGATAAATACACTCACACCAAGAGAGAGTGCTGTCTTTGCAGCATCGATTTTTGATTTCATACCACCAGTCCCAAGTTTTGAGCCAGCATCTCCTGCAAGAGAAGAAATTTCTTCCGTAACTTCAGGAAGAAAATAATATTTTTTTGCATCCGCATTTTTCTGAGGATTTTTGTCATATAACCCGTTCACATCCGTAAAGATCATAAGCATATCCGCCGAAACAAGCCCGCTTACTAAAGCTGACAGCATATCATTATCACCGAACGTCAGCTCCTCTAAAGAGATGGAATCATTTTCATTAATAATTGGAAGAGCGGAACGGTTTAGTAATTCTCCTAACGTAGCGTAAGCATTACTATATTGTTCTTTTCTAGAAAAATCACTTCTCGTCAGCAAAAGTTGCGCAGTAACGATGCCATATTTACGGAATTCCTCCGTGTACGCCTGCATTAACAAACTTTGTCCGACAGCTGCTGCAGCCTGTTTCCCTTTAATCGTTACAGGTCTACTAGGATATCCTAGCGCTGAAAAACCTGCAGCGACGGCTCCAGATGTAATTAACACAACCTCGTGCCCTTCCTCTTTCAACCGAGCCAATGCGGCAACGTGATCTGAAAGCTGTTCTGTAGAGATGCCTCCGTGACTATCTGCCAAGGAACTACTTCCAATCTTTACAACAATTCGTTGTTTTTTCACCTTTTTATCCCCCAAGTCTAAAATCAAAGTTTTTATAGTTTACACTTCATTCACTTTGCAACTATATCTATTCTCATCAATGCTGCATTGAAGTATTTAAGAGCAAAATAAAAATGACCGCTTCGCCCTTAATAAAATAAAAAGGACGAAACGGTCATTGTTCCGCGGTACCACCTTAATTGATATACATAGATATCCACTTGGTGCCTATAACGCAGGCGAACGCCTAAACTTTCATTTAAGACTCAGGGATAGGTTCGATACATTCTATACGAGGAATCTTTCAGCCGGTGAATTCCACTCTCTTTCGTAAGAAGACATATGTACTAATTCCCTTCAACGATTTTCGATCTAATTTTTTTATATTATGCGATATAGTTCGATTCGGTGTCAAGAGTTATTTTAAAAAATAAATAGAGCCACAAGTTACTTGTATGAAATTATTGCCCTACTGAATGAAAATACAAATTGATATAAGTTTAACTCATATTCATAAACATAAAACCTTAAATTATAGTGTATATATTTACATAATGTCGAATATAATTAATTTTTATCTTTTAGTGTTGCAAAAAGGAATATATTCTCTTAGAATGTTTCTTTATATTGCACAGGGATGTTATTCTTATTCTAAGATAATAATATCAAACCGATATAATTGATTATAAAAGGAGCAAGATTGAGTTATTATGGATAAACAAATTGGATTCATCGGTTGCGGAAATATGGGAATGGCTATGATTGGCGGAATGATAAACAAAAAGATAGTGTCTTCAAATCATATTATTTGTTCAGATTTAAACACTGCTAATTTAAAAAATGCTAGTGAAAAATATGGGCTAACTACAACTACCGACAACAATAAAGTAGCTAAAAATGCTGATATTTTAATTTTATCAATCAAACCAGACCTATACGCATCAATAATTAATGAAATAAAAGAAGTAATCAAAAACGATGCTATCATCATTACGATTGCTGCTGGGAAAAGTATTGAAAGTACTGAAAATGCCTTTAATAAAAAATTAAAGGTTGTAAGAGTAATGCCTAATACTCCTGCTCTTGTTGGAGAAGGAATGTCTGCATTATGCCCTAATGAAATGGTGACAGAAAAAGATTTAGAAGATGTACTAAACATTTTCAATAGTTTTGGTCAAACAGAGATCGTAAGTGAAAAATTAATGGATGTTGTAACATCTGTAAGTGGTTCTTCACCAGCATATGTATATATGATTATAGAAGCGATGGCAGATGCTGCTGTACTAGATGGTATGCCTAGAAATCAAGCATATAAATTCGCTGCTCAAGCTGTGTTAGGCTCTGCAAAAATGGTACTGGAAACAGGAATACATCCAGGTGAATTGAAAGATATGGTTTGCTCTCCAGGCGGAACGACAATAGAAGCTGTCGCAACATTAGAGGAGAAAGGATTACGAACAGCGATTATTTCAGCTATGCAGCGTTGTACGCAAAAGTCTGTTGAACTATCTGACCAAACTAAAAAGTAAAACTATAAAAGAGATTACGTTAGCTATGAATTCACATGAATTTAATTAGAAATTCACTACATGATAAACGGCCAAACTCATATATAATTGAGCTTGGCTGTTTCGTTTTTTAATTATATTAAAATAATTTCATTCGAATCTTCTTTAAAGGTTCTGTTTTATCCCTTACCTATTCCCTACTATGATTGTGTAATTTTATTAGAAACTAATAATTTTTCAATGCATTTCGGTAACATATCTAATAGTGTTTCAAATGCGTAGTTTACATCTAGACGTTCTGTCCATTGATGTGCATCTTTTCCTACCGGCCCCATATTTAATACTGGAACATCAAACTCTTCTAATTCCTGAAGCGGAATTGAATAACCTTTATCCCATAATGGCATATTGTCTACAAGCGAACTCATTGAATCCAGTGGATACTGCAAGCCTACATAGCTTAAATCTGAAATTCCTCCAAAATAATTTTGGTTTTCAAATGTAATTTTATGATTGTAGTGTGCATACTTTTCCATTTCTACAACTACCTCTTTTATTAAAGGATTGTTGCGTGAACTCACAGCTGGATAGTACGGCGGAGCGAAGAAAAGTACAATCATCGGTGCCTTTTCTTTACATAGAATCGCTAATTTATCTACTAAATCAATCGTTACCGCACGATCATCTTTATCCTTTCTATTTTTTATAATATTAGATTGAATATGATCTATTTTTTCTTGTCCATGTTGCTCAATTGCATATGTGATAAGCTCTTCATAAGTTAATACATTTACTTTGAAATTAGGTGGTATAAATGGATTATATTTAGAAAAACGATATGCATGTTTTTCATACGACTCTTCTATTTTCTCTGCAACTTTCGTTACTTTTTGATGTAACAATGAAACTACATCTGTCATTGATTTTTCTAATAAAAACAAATTAAATAATGTGACTGCACGATGCGGAATTTGTACAGAATAATCCTCTTTTAAGTCCCTTTGAAGTAAGTTAGTTGGCGGAGGACTCGCTTCCCCTTCTACAATATCACAAAGGTCTGTGTTTAACTCTAATTCTGCCGTTATTAATGAAGCCATATAACTCCCATTTAAGCCTGCAAAAGGTTCACCTACATGTGTCTCTTTTCCGTAGCAAAGAAATCCAGGTAACACTTTACCAATAGAGCCAGTGTAAATATACTTATTTTGGTCACCAGGATGTCTTGAAAACATAGGCTCTGAGTTTAAGACCGTTTTATAATCTAAGTTATGCTCTCTTGCTAAATCTAACAGTCTCGGAACAGCGGCCCTCATCCCTACAGAATTCACTTCTTCATCTGGTACAGCCAATAAAAGAACATTCCCATCGAATCTTCCTTCACATGCTTGTTCAATCATTGCCATTTGTAATGCTAGACCGCATTTCATATCCATTGTTCCTCTACCAAACAGCCATTCTCCTTGTTCTATATCTTCACGTACATGGTCTGGAAGTTCATCTTTATGAGAATAAAACATAGATGTTAACTTTTTAGGATTAAATGCATCTTCTTTCCACACTCCGTAATCCTGTACATCTACAACATCAAAGTGACTTACTAGAATTACAGTATTTTTTGTACTATCGCTTTTCTTTACTAGTGCTGTAACAAAATATCGTCCGTCCCCTGTCGGATTTTTTTGTAAATGATGCGGGTTTTCTTTGAAATACTGTAATTCAGATAATTGTTCCACAACAAAGTCTGGCAATATTACTTCAGCTTCTGAACCGGTAATACTAGGAATTTCAACAAGACTGCTTAATAATTGAATCAATTGTTCTTTTGATTGCCACTTTGACATATAAATCCCCCTATTTTTCCGCATTATGAAAACGAATTCCAGTATATGAATAAAAAATGACGACAGCTATCAAAATTATAGTTCTGATGTACTGCCGATTTTTATTGATATTTCATGAGCTGCTTGTTTTACCTTGCTAATAAGAAAAGATAGTCGATCATCATTAATACGATGACTAATTAACCCAACACTTAATGCTCCTACTACTTTATGATTAAATCCGATAATAGGTGCAGCTACTGAAGCTGTCCCTTCTGTTTTTTCACCATAACTGACAGCATATCCTTCATTTTTTATTTGCTTTATTTGATTAAGAAGAATTTGCTTTTGTTCTGGTAATGAAGAAAGTAAATGTTCTACAATATGTTCCATTTCATTCGTTTTCATATTGGCAAGCATCGTTTTATTTGCGGCACCAATTGAAAGTGGAATTTGTTCCCCTAGATTATCGATAACTCGAATTTTTAAAGGACTATCCATTCTTTCAATGATAATAGAATGTGTTCCGTTTGGAATATTTAAATAGACACTTTCTTCGACTTCAAAGGCCAACCGCTTCATCACTTCTCTTGCAACTGATCTGTAGTCTACCTTCTCCAATTGACGTAACCCTATTTCCATCCACATTGGTCCAATTTTGTACTGTTTTGTCTCTGGTATTTGTGTAACTAACCCATGCTCCATTAGAGAGTTAAGTAATCTATGTACTGTACTAACTGGGAGATGTGTTCCATCTGCTATATCAGAAATAGCCCAATACTCTTTTTCATTTGTAGAATTCAATAATTTAATAATACTTATCGCTCGATCAATGGACTGTACCATAACTCGCCTCAACTTTACTCGTAATATGTTAGTACGTTTAATTAACTATCAATTTAGCAAACATTCGAAATGAAATCAATCTATTTATTTAATTTTCTAACAATAAAAATATATCACTAATAACAAATTGAAAACGCAAACAAAAAAATATTGACTTTTCTTTTTAATTGTCTGAAAATTATAACAAGATTTCACATCACGGAATACATTCCATAATACGGAAAAACATCAAACTTTATTCTATCAACTACGAAAGTGAGGAAAACAATGGCCCAAGTAAGTAATACAAACAATGAATTAAAACGAACGATGAAAAGTAGACACTTATTCATGATTGCACTCGGTGGTGTGATTGGAACGGGGTTATTTAACGGATCTGGCTTTATAATAAGTCAAGCTGGACCTGGTGGATCCGTACTTGCCTTTATGGCCGGTGGATTATTAATGTATTTCGTTATGCTATGTCTTGGTGAACTCGCTGTAGCCATGCCTGTCTCAGGTTCATTCCAAGAATATGCCACTAAATTCATCAATCCTGCAACTGGCTTTACAATCGGATGGTTGTATTGGTTAAGCTGGGCGAATACGACCGGTCTTGAATTTACAACTGCCGGCATTACAATGCAGCGCTGGTTTCCTGATATTCCTGTCTGGGTTTGGTGCTTAATATTCGGAGTTACAATCTTCACTATTAACGCATTATCTGCTCGTAGTTATGCAGAAACAGAATTTTGGTTTTCAAGTATAAAAGTATCTGCCATTATAGCTTTTATTATTCTTGGCGGCGCCGCTATGTTCGGTTTTATTGATTTAAAAGGCGACGAACCAGCTCCGCTATTATCAAATTTCGTAAATCATGGTGGTTTATTCCCAAATGGACTTGCCGCTATTCTTTTAACAATGGTTACAGTCAACTATTCCTTCCAAGGTACAGAACTTGTTGGAATCGCAGCAGGTGAAAGTGAAGATCCAGCAAAAACTTTACCTCGTTCTATTAGAAATATTATATGGCGCACGATGTTTTTCTTCGTCTTAGCAATCTTTGTTCTTGTTGCTTTAATTCCTTGGGAAGAAGCTGGATTAACAAAGAGCCCATTCGTTGCTGTTTTTGATAATATCGGTATTCCATATGCAGCTGATATTATGAACTTTGTTATTCTTACTGCTGTTCTTTCTGTTGCAAACTCAGGACTATACGCTGCTACTCGAATGCTTTGGTCTTTATCAAAAAACGAAATGGCTCCAGCCTTTTTAAAGAAATTATCATCACGTGGGATTCCTCTCAACGCTTTAATCATGACGATAGCTATTTCTGCTTTTTCTCTTTTGACAAGCGTAGTAGCTGCTGAAACGGTTTACTTATGGCTCATTTCAATTTCCGGAGTCATTACCATTATTGTTTGGATGTCAATTTGTGTTTCTCAATTCTTTTTCCGCAAACATTATTTAGCAGACGGTGGAAAATTAGAAGACTTAAAATTTAAAACACCACTTTATCCACTCGTACCAATTCTTGGTTTTGGATTGTATGGCATTATATTAATCAGTCTTATTTTTATCCCAGAACAACGACTTGGAATCTATTGCACTGTACCATTTATCATCTTTTGCTATACCTACTATCACTTTAAAGTTAAGAAAAGAATATCTACTAACACTCATAGTGAAAGTAAAATTAGCGAGACTATGTAATATTTGACGATACATAAAAGACCACACGTGGCGCTTCACTTCATGTATGGTCTTTTATCGTTCCTTCTTTCATTTCTCCCTACTATTGAAAGGATTATTTATAACACTTTAAGTTCTGAATTTCTCAGATGAACTATGGGTTGAAAAGTGAGCATTTCAATACCTTCCCCCCAGATTTCAAGTTTTGCCAATGATGATGTTGAAAGTGTTAATGTAGTAAATGCTACAATACTAGCAATTATGATTTTTACTGTTCATAAGTTGATGATTCAGCTTACTATTACTGTTTTGTTTTGATATATTTAATATATATTTAAAGACAGACAGGAGTTAGATACGATGATAAAAGGTTTCGGAGGAATATTTTGGAGAACTAAGAATCTTGATGTTATAAAAAAATGGTACAGTGAAGTGTTGAAACTTGATATAGAAGATTGGAATGGGACTGTGATTAAACCCCAGTTAGGAAATGAGACCATCTTTTCTTTCTTTACTGAGAATGACAATTATTTTCCAACAGAACAACAAGTAATGTTAAATTTCCAAGTATATAATCTAAACAAGACTATAAAGCATCTTGAGAATATTGGTGTACCTCTTGAAAAGAAAGAAGAAATGAGTGAATTTGGAAAGTTTATTTGGATTAAGGATCCTGAAGGTCGATTGATTGAACTTTGGGAGAAATAGGTGATTATACTTATCTACTATTAAGTTAACAGCCGCGTTAATACAACAAGGTAAATAAAAAGTCGATTCCTTTAACTCCACAGGAAATCGATTTTTTTGTGGAGTTAAAATTCTTAGCTTTGTAATTTCGCATTTTTCAAATTCTGCCCTATGGCCATCAACTTAAGAACATTAAAAAAGATGCTATTCTTACGAAAAGAATAGTGTTTTTCATTATTTTAATATGATTTCATCTGAATTTAATGAATATATCCCCTCTCCTACAAAAGTAGTAGAATATTCATTTAAACTTGCTACCTCAGTTGGATTTATCTTATTTCAATTTCAATATAATAGTAAGTAGGTATATCGGATATAGATGTACATTACTAGGCTTATACATATTTCAACTTTAGAATTACATTCACTATTCAATTGGTAGTTACCAATAAAGAAAGGAATGATCATAATAATACAGAACATATACGAAACTCATTTACATGTAAAAAATTTAGAAAAAGCGATAAATTTCTATCAAAACAAGCTAGGATTAACGTTAGCAAGAAAACTCTCCAAAAGAAGAGTGGCTTTCTTTTGGGTCGGAGAAAATAAAAAACAAATGCTTGGACTATGGGAAGTAAATAATATCGAAGACTTTGAGCCGAGACATTTTGCTTTTGGTGTAAATTTAGAATCTTTAATGACTTCTAAATCTTGGTTAGAGGAACGTGGAATAGAAGTGATAGGAAGTCAAGGAAAAGGAAATCAAGAGCCAATTGTCCAAAGGTGGATGCCCGCTGCAAGTGTATACTTTCTAGATTGTGATGGAAATAAATTAGAATTCATTTCTATGTTACATGAGAATCCAGATGAATTAGAATATGCATCTTATTTAAGTGTATGGAATGCGGAACACCAAGAAAAATGAATGAAATTTCCATTCAAGTCTTTTCTTATTTTTAGATATAATGTTGTACTATCCCCCTTTTGCTATTAATTTTCGTCGGATTTATGAACAGTTATCATAATGGAGAATTCATGACAACTCCACTTATTAACATAATGTATTTACTGTCACCTTATATTTGTACTTACGTACGAGCAATTCCTAATCTGCTTCAATTATAATTTGAATCATTTAATTTTTCTTCTTATCTGGCATCTACTCTTTAAACAAAAACTCCCCTTAAATCGAAAATGATTAAGGGGAGTTTTATATACGATGCAATTATAGTTCAGATTTCACCCGAACAGAAACATTATTTTTAATTATATTTTTGACATCTTTAAAGCTAACAAAATTGTTACTTTTCTCATCCCAAAGACGGAAACGTAGTGATTGTAAGCTTGTAGCAAGCGTAATCGTTGGTACATTTTTTAAAGGAAGCGTATTATTGTGTGCCTCTTCTAGTTTATAGTTAGGTACTCTTGGGCTTAAATGGTGAACATGATGGAATCCAATATTACCCGTTAGAAATTGCAAAATTTTGGGAAGCTTATAAAAAGAACTTCCTTCCACTGCCGCTTTCACATATTCCCAATCTTTATCCTCTTCAAAATAAGAATCCTCAAATGTGTGCTGTACGTAAAACAGCCAAATCCCTACTGAACCTGCTATTAAGAATATAGTACCATGTACTAACAGAAACGATTGCCACCCAATCGCCCAGCAAAGTATAGCTACTACAGCAACGATTAAAATATTTGTTAAATAAGTGTTCATACGTTCTTTTTTTCTAGCACCTTTTCGGTTAAATCTATTTTTAAGCAGGAAAACATAAATTGGGCCTAACCCAAACATAACGAATGGATTGCGATATAAACGATATGCTAAACGGAGTCTAAATGGTGCTGCTACATATTCATCTACTGTAAGCGTCCAAATATCCCCTGTACCCCTCTTATCCAAATTACCACTCGTAGCGTGGTGAATAGAATGCTCATGCCCCCACTGATCAAATGGGAATAATGTTAAAACACCCATACACGTTCCAACTATTCTATTTGCACGTCGACTTTTAAAGAATGAATAATGGGTACAATCATGAAAAATAATGAAAATCCTTGTCATAAATCCAGCGGCTAACAGTGCTGGAACTAATGTTAACCAATAAGAAACTGACAAACTTTTATAAGCAAGGTACCATAAAATAATAAATGGCACGATTGTGTTGATCAGTTGCCAAACACTTTTTTTAATCGTTGATTTTTCAAAAGGAGCAACTTGTTTTTTTAAATTTTTAGTATTTTCTAAGGTCATTGTTCTAATTCCTTTCCTTTTTGTTGCTAATTCATATTATAGCACACTATTAGTATCAGGTGTTAAAAGTAGCTATAATAAATATTTTATACTATGAAAATCTCTTTTTTCTTACTCATTACTTACAAATTTCTTACGTCCAAAATAGCTTCTATAATTGGACAGACGGAGCATTTTATGTATCAAAAAAACTTCATATTTTTCCAATAAGTACATAAAAAACAGCGAGTTTTTTCACAAGAAGAAAAAAGCTGCAATCAGTCAGTTTCACCGACTTATCGCAGCTTCTCTTCTTTTTACCTTATTTTATCGATGAAGCCAAACTGCACCTGCAGACTTGTCTTCAGCTTGGCCTACTACTTCAAACTTCAGTCCTAGCTTCGGTAACTTACGTCCTGCATCAGGAATAACGCTGTTGATGTATTGCTTAGAATCATCAAATTTTGCCACTCCTGGTAATCCTTTATAATCAAAGATACCGCGTGTTGGTGAATTTACTTTCCATGCTGGTGTTTGATCAAATGAGAATGCCGCATCGGCAATTTGATAACGCGTACTGCTCTTCACAGTAGGTTGTCCGTTTAATGTCCCTACAATTGCCTCTGGATGAGAATCTACTACTCCTAAGAACCCTTCACCTGGATGAACGCCTACCCAGTTATCTGTAAAGCTTTGATCCGCATACCATACAACCATTCCTGTATTAAATACTGGGCCACGTGCATGTTGTAACGCAGTGTCAGAACCAGCGTAATTTCTCCACTCTACATAGTAATTATGTTTTTTCTGTTCAAATCCGTTAGACACAGTAAAGCCTTTTAACGTCATTGCTGGCTGACCTTCTGCATCATCAGAGAAAACAACTTTTCCATCTACAGTTAAGGCTGCATTATCTAACGCAAATCCTTTATAAGCTACTGCAATATCTGTTAAGTACTCAAATTGCAGTTTTACTTTTTTCCCTTTGAATTGGCTTAAATCGTATGATTTATCAACCCATTTACCATCAGTTGTATCCGCGCCGCCTTTTACATCTTTTTCGCCCATTCTATCAATGCGTGTCTTCGTTCCATCTTCTGCAATCGCATATACGTCAAGGAAATCATACTTCGCTTCAAGTTCGTAAAATGCCTTATAATCGAACTTAGCATCCTTTGCATTTGTTAAGTCAAATACTGGTGTCTCAAGTGTTGTATGAATGTCATTTCCTTTTGTACTGTAATAGAACTTCTTACCAAACGCCGATTCGATATTTTTTATATCTTTGTCCGGCAAGTTAACACGAACAATTCCAGGTCGTTTAGATTTTGTAGTACTTTGATCTACATATGTTGCAACACCGATTCCTTTGCTAAGTTTGTCATAATCTACTTCAAGAATATTCGCCCAGTTCCCCTTCATATTCTTTTGGAAAAACTCTTTATTTTGTGGCGAGAAACTCGTTGGCTCTGTTCCTGCAATTTTTCCAGCCCAGCTACCACCACTCATAATAGACCATGACTCAACAGGTTCACCTTGTCCTGAGTACTTTGTATCATATTCATCTGGTAAGCCTAAATCATGGCCATACTCATGTGCAAACACACCAACTGCTCCGTCTTCAGGCTCGATTGTATAATCATATGCAGCCATCTTTCCGCCCCAGTTCGAAATAGAAGATTTCGTGCCATCAATTGCATATGGTTTTGAACCTAGTTTTGAACGATGTGACCAAATCGCATCATCTTTCAATTTACCGCCGCCAGCTTCTTGACCAACGCCAGCATGTACAACCATTAAATGATCAATAATGCCATCTGGCTCATTTTTATTTCCATCACCATCTTGATCGTATTGATCAAATTGGTCATAGTCTGCTAAATTGATTCCTTTTGCTACCGCTGCTTTTAATGCTTCTTTCACAAAATCTTTTGGTCCTAAAGGCCCCTTGTTATCATGCCCAGTACCCGCATCAGCACCATAATCTGATGCTTTTCCTGGAACAGTAAGCCACTCTGTTACAGTCCCATCAACTGTATAGCTACCACCAGATTGTTCTTCATAATATTGCTTAAATGTGTTAATCTTCGATCCATCAAATAAAGTGAATGGTTCATCACCAAATAACATTTTTTGATAATGTTCACGATTAAAGTCCTTAGAATACATGTATCCTGGCTCTTGATCAATATTGTTATGCTTAAAATCGCTAAATTCTACAAGTAAAACAAGTACTTTATCTTTTCGAACAGCTCCATTGTATTCTTCTTGCTTCGCTGATGTAGTAGGTACTTTTCCATTTAATTTCCCTGGATTCAATGCTGCACCTTGTCCAGCTACTGGGCCTACTTCAGGCTGCTGTGCCTGTTCATTTTCCTTCATTTTTGTATCTTTTACTTTTTTCATAAAATCAGAAGCTTCTTGTGTAAGACTATCTCCTGTTAAGATTTCTTTCCCAGGGTTTTCCCCTTTCTTTTTCTCAACATATTTTTCGACAGCCTTTGACGTCTCAGCTTGTGATGCAGATTGATCAATTACCCCCCGTTGTTTTAGCGCTTCTGCCAAACGCTCCTCCGGTATTAAGTGCTCATCTATTGGTAGAGATGATGTTGGTGTCTCAGCATAAGCTGCGTGACCTCCAAAAGCAAACGTACTACTTAGTACTGCTGCTGTTGTTAATACCGCTAATGGTTTTAATTTCTTTTTCTTTTTCAATGTATTTCCTCCCCAGTGTCTGCAAATTATCGTTTTTTGCCGATAACAACATAATATTCGTTATAATACGAATATTCAATCTTTTTCAACAAATAAAATGTTGAGAAATATTTTTTTATGCAGGGTGAAATACATAAGATATAAAAACAAACAGACTCTCCTATAAATAACAGTGAACTTTTATATGTTCTTAGTTACAATTAAAATCCAGTAAATCTGGGATTCATACTTTTTTAATAAAAATAAGAATTAAATATTTTCTATACTATTTAATCTATGGATTACCATATTACTCACTATTCTCATTATTACAAGCTAATAGTGGTTCGTACATCATTATAGCGTGATTCTCTGTTACATATTGATCTTCTATTAACTGTTTCTGTTGATTATATACTTTACGTTGAATCACATTATGTCGTATATAACCGCCCCAGTATGCAGGTTGAATTGAATGTTCTTTCTCATACACTTCATATTGATAAAGTTGCGGATAGACTGTTCTCCATTCACCAACTAAATATTCATCTGTCATATAAAGATGAAGTTGATACGGTTGGTCCGTTTCATTTTTAATTTGTAAATCCAAATAGTTATAGGAACAAGTTGCTCCACTCCCAAACGGTTGAGTTCGCCTAGAATCAGGAAAGACATCAAAGCTATGACGATATCGTTCTGTTACTGTCAGTGGTGTATGTAAAGTCATCCAATATATTAAATTCGAAAGCTGACAAAGACCTCCTCCAATACCTGTTTGAAAAGATCCGTAATGTAATACCATACCTTCTACATACCCTTTTTTCCTCGTAGGCTTACCTATTAAACGCCAGTAAGAAAATGTTTCTCCTGGTCTAATGACGATACCATTTAGTTTTTTAACAGCAATTTTCAAATTAACAACCTTATTCTGTTGATACCACATATCTACATCTTTGAGCTTACGGAGTAATATCGTTCGGTGCTGAATTGCTGTACAAGGTAGCTTTTCTTGTTGGAACCTTTTTGCATATGTTTTTCCGTCTGATAACCACTGAATATACCTCTTTGTAGAGTAATACCACGTCCCTAGCATAATTCGATACTTAGAACGCTGTTTAGGACGTAAGTGCACTATATTCATTTTATTCCCTCTCTCTTTCTTCAAATAAATTCTAATATATCTCTAATTCAATAAACTACAGTTTTCTTAGCGGCATAATAATTTTTGTAAATAAAAAACGCAAAAAAATAATAAATTTACTCTAGTGGAGATTTTATTTTGAGGATTGCTTTCTAATTATATGAAACTGCGCTACAATACGATAAATTGAAATAAACACATTATAAATATAACGGATAACCTTAAATAAAAAATAATGAAAATTAAAGAAATTCTAAAGTATTAATATATTTTTCGTAAATATTAATTGATAATACATTAGACTTTACTATATGTATAAATTCTCTATTCTACAAAACAAAATTTTTTAATGTAAGAAAAGAATATAATTCCCCTTTAACATTTATACAAGTCTCCTCTGAAAAACTTTACAAAACAATCCGAGCCCTTATATTTAGAATGAACACAAAAAATTGCCACCAGTTAGCTTAACTGGTTGGCAATTTTTTAACGAGAATGCTTTACAAATAGTTGAATTGCTTCTTGTGGTACATAGCACTTTCCATTACTCTCTACAATAATACTTCCTAATTCATACCCTTTACCATTGATACGAATTATATTTTTGTTACCAAATAGTTGTGCTTCTACTTTATTATGTTTTACCACAAGTAACGGGTTTACTCCTTCGGTTTTGTCGGCTGTTACAGTTGCACCGATTTTCTTAAAGGCTTGCTCACTCTCTAAAAATATTTTATTCGTTACTTCTTCTAAGTTAAAGCCCATCGCTTTGGCCATCGTCTTCGCAATGTCTGTATTCTGGATTAAGCCTTCTGGTTTTTGAGGTCCATAAGAATATAAGAATACATCCTCACCTGTATGTCCTCCTGTCGTAAAGCCGATATTTGCACGATTAGCCAATAATGTAGTAAGGATTCGTCCTACATCCATTTTCTTTTTTTCCGCTTTTAATTTTTCTTTTTCATCATGAGTTAGATTATCCAAACCGTATAGTTTAGCTACATCTTCTACATTTGATAAATCAGATTTCAGTTTATTTATAGTTCCTTCAAGTGTCATTTTCGCCTTTTTCAATGGATCAATGTATGCAGAAACCGGTGTAGTATTGTATCCTTTTGTCGTATTCCTATTCCCTATAGAGATGCCGCTGTTACCATGATCAGTTAAAGCGATAAGCATCGTATCCCCATCTTTCTTCGCAAATTGTAACGCCTTTGCTACCGCTTCATCAAATGCCAATACATCGCTAATAATCCCAATCGGATCATTAGCATGAGCTGCCCAATCTGGCTTACTACCTTCTACGAATAAAAAAAAGCCATCTTTATCTTTTGATAATGTTTGAATTGCTTTTTCTGTCATTTGAGAAAGTGTCGGTTGTTCTGGATTTGTTGCTATACGATCCATATCAAACGCAAGAGCATGATGTGAGAAAGAGCCCCAAATTTTATTAGATTTGGAGTTCAATAACGCATCTTTCGTTTCAACAAAATCGTATCCTTTGTCTTGAATCACCTTTACTAAATTTTCACCATCTTTTCGGATTCCATTACTTTTTATAGGTAGAAGCGCCGCTTTTCCCCCGCCTAATACGACATCTATATTTTGATATACTTGCTGCTTCGCAATTACGTTAAATTGCTTGCGATTGACATGGTGAGCTGAGAATCCCGCCGGAGTAGCATGCTGAATTTCAGATGTAGCAACAATTCCCGTTGCACGACCAGTACGTTTTGCACCTTCTAATACGTTTGCGACCGGCCGTAACTTGTCCTCTTCTTTTATTGGCTTTAAGCTAGGTGAATTTACAATAGAAGGTAGTACACCTACATATCCTGAATTCGATTTATTTCCAGTTGCTAATGCTGTTGCTGCTGGCGCTGAGTCTGTAATAGCTGATTCCGCCGAAAACGTACGAACACCTCCTGCTACAATTTGATCTAACGTAAGCGGTGCCCCTTTATACCAGCGAGCCAATGTTGTCGCCGTTGAACTAGTCCCGTCCATAACCATCATAATTATATTTTTAGGCTGATGTTCTACTTTTTTCACCTTAGCTTTGGCCGCATGATAATTCATCATACTTTCCGTACTTAATACGCTTACTATTATAGCTGCCACTAATAGCAACTTTTTTATCTTCACACCATAATTCAACATGATTGTTCCTCCATAAACTTTGCATTCATTTAAATACACCTTATTTCCTTTTCCATTCCAAAACCTACATATGTTTTATTAGTTCCCAATTCTCATAAAGCTAACAATAGTTACCTTCTCTTTCTTTAATTAAATATCGGTATGTTTCATCTATCTTATAAAAAAGATTTAGCATTCTTTTCATTAATTACTTGTTTAACAATAAATCCTCGATTAAAAGAAATAAAAATTTATTGTTAAACAATAAATTTCATGTTAAATTAATAAGATATTAAATAAATGAGGTGCTTTTTATGAAACAAGGATCCACACTCTTTTTAAAGACCGTTGTGATTCTGATCGGAATCCCTGTTCTTGCTATGTGCATTTTTTTAGTCCCTAAAATAGGAAATTTCGCCGCAGAATTATATCCAGATATTGCATATATTAAATATCTTGTATTTATCAACTTATACGCAACAGCACTACCTTATTACTTCGCACTGTACCAAACATTTAAGCTTTTAAACTATATTGATAAAAACAACGCATTTTCAGAGTTATCTGTTAAAGCTTTAAAAAATATTAAGTACAGCGCATTGGCAATTAGTGTATTATATGTATTAGGTATGCCACTTTTCTATCTTGTGGCAGAGAGAGATGACGCCCCTGGCATTATTATTATCGGAATGATTATGATTTTTGCTTCAATGGTAATCGCGGTCTTTGCTGCCGTTCTCCAAAGACTATTAAAAGATGCTATAGATATAAAATCAGAAAATGATTTAACGGTCTGAGGTGAATAATATGGCAATTATCATTAATATTGATGTAATGTTAGCGAAAAGAAAAATGAGTGTAACAGAGCTTTCGGAGAAGGTTGGAATTACAATGGCTAACCTTTCTATTTTGAAAAACGGAAAAGCAAAAGCAGTTCGGTTTTCAACTTTAGAAGCAATATGTAAAGCATTAGAATGCCAACCGGGTGATATTTTAGAATATCAACCTGAAGAAACCGAATAAAAAGAGTCCTTCATACGAGAAGGACTCTTTTTATTACACATTACGGCGCAAAACTAATTTGACCAGTAAACAATAGGATAATTGCTATGATCCAAAATATAAAAAATGATGAGGACAGTATTAATGAAAGAATAGCAATTCCCTTCTTCTCTGTTCTTTTCGTCATTGTGATTATTGAAAGCATGATACCTACACCTGTCAGGGCAATTGTAATATAATCTCCAACTATATTACCTGCATTCGCTATCCTTGTTGGCGTTATAAACACGAATAGAAAACACAAAATACCGATGAGTAAAGATATATAGCTTATTATACTGTACTTCTTTTTAGGAACTATTTCTGTTTTCATACTAACCCCACCCCTTCTATATAGCTATGAGTTCATATTAACACGAATAACCATAATTTGGTTAAAACATAAAAAAGATAAAGTGGACGCTATCACTTTATCCTTCAGTTTATTTCTATCTAACAATTAACCTGGCTACTTCTTTAATAAAGATGGACGGACATTCTTTAACTCCTAGCAATTTTTATATACAGAAAATAAAATGAAATAGTTCTAAAAAATAAAGACTGTACCTTTAAAATGAAATATACAGTCTTAAATACTAACTTATTTTATAAAGAAAACTCTCTATTTATCACTACCTTAAAAAACTCCGAGTAATGTGATAAAGAATAATCCGCTACATCACAATTACCTTGAAACATACATGTTGAAATACCTAATTCTTTTGCAGGTAATAAATCTAATTCTCTATCTCCAATAGCTAAATCAATATTGTATTTTTTATGCAGATGATTATAAGCCAAAGAGTTCGGCTTTCGAGGAAAGCCATCGTCAATTGTAACCATATCTACGAAGTATTTTTCCCAGCCGTAATATTTTAAAATGGCCATAACCCCTTTCCTATGTTTATGGGTCATAATCACATTTTTATTTGCAAATTTCAAAACCTCTTCGACACCCGCAAAAGGTTCCATATCTTTTGGAGTAAATTTCCCCTTCAAAACTTTAATTTTTTCTTCCTGCTCGCATGAAATATTATAATATTGAATTGCATGAGAGTATGATATTTTTAAGTTTTTGTATATTTCTTGTTTTTCTACTGAATCACCTAATATTTCAGAAAGCATCATTGTATATGCAGGATACGTATCAAATAACGTCCCATCAAAATCCCATAAAATATTCATTCTATTCACCTTCTATTTTCAAATCATTCAATGACTAAATCCGCCCTATCCTTCGGCAATTCCATTTCTAAGTAATAATCCTCTGCTTTCCAATACCTATTTTCAAACTTTGAAAGGTTTTTCTGCGTTTTTTCACTCTCACGTAGAAACCTTGTCTCTCTTGGACAGTCCAAATAGACCATATAATGAAAGAAATCTCTCCATTCTTTTCGCTGTAGAAAGACTCCTTCAATAACAATTACGCCTACAATAGGAATCTGTACTTTTTTCATTTCACATGAGTCTGTTTCCTCTTGATAAAAAGGCAAAGTCAGTTTTGTCTCATGTTGTAACTTCTGAAAAAACTTCTGCCTCAAGTATGGAATATCCCACTGTAAACAATAATACTCATACCATTCTTCATATCCTGTATGATAGCGTTTATTACGCTCCACTATGTGATCATCAATATGAAAAATATGAAACGGAATGCCTTCTTGTTTCATATTTTCTTTTAAATTTGCTACGAATGTTGTTTTTCCAGATCGACTTAAACCATCTATACCTAAAATGAATCTATTTTCCCTATGCTTCTTCATAATCTTTATAAGTTCGTTTGTGCTCATTACTTCTTCCACTCTTCTTTTAATAAAGAATATAAAATAGTATCATGAGCAACTCCATTTTGAATCATATGTTTTCGAAGTAATCCTTCTTCTTGAAACCCTGCTTTACTTAATAATTTTTGAGAAGCTTTATTTTCTACATATACAACAGCAGCAATTCTTATAAGTTGCAATGTTTCAAACCCGTAAGCTAAAATCGCCTGTAACGCTTCCGTTGCGTACCCTTGTCCCCAATATGTATCATCTAATTCATAACCAATTTCAGCTCGTCTATGATGATTGTTAATTAAATGAAATCCACACGTCCCAATTAATTGGCCCGTCCCTTTTTTCTCGATTCCCCAGCGAAATACACTTCCTTCTTCATAACGATTTTTAAACGTTTGAATCGTTGTTTTCGCTTGCTCAATATTTTGGAAAGAATCCATTCCGAAATAACGTATAACAGATTCTTTCGAAAAATAACGGAACATCGTTTCCGCATCTAATAGTGTAAGTTCTCTTAAGAATAAACGTTCTGTTTCTAGTTTCGGAAATCCCATCTCTCTTTCTCCCTCTATTCTAATGAACTACAAATTTCAATATAATTTCCATCTGGATCAGCAATGTAAGAAATTGTTTGTCCCCACGGTTTTACAATAGGTTCAACTAAAATCTTAATACCTTGTTCTCTAAATTGCTCAATCGTTTCTTGTACATTCTCAACAACGAATCCTAATTCGAAATGAGAAGACTGTAATTCACCTTCTGTAAGCGGTAGTCCTGTTAATTCTTTCACATCTTGCCGCGTATTCATCGCTAAAATGGTAGTTCCAGTATTAAATTCAATATATGTACCGTGCTCTGCTTTTATAGGTAACTGTAAAATATCTTTATAGAATTTTAAACATTCCTCAAACTTTTCTACATATAAAATGATGTACTTCATTTTCAAATCCATTTTACATCCCCCTTTATATCTACCCCTAAAATTTCGACAAAAGTCTCATAAAAACCTTGTTCTTTGTAGTAATGAGCAAAAAAAATGAGGCCGATTTCTCGGCCCCCCAGCTTATTGGCATAAAACAGGAGATTTGGTTTGGACATAACCAGTTCGTACTTTTATTATATTTTATTTTTTCTGAATTTTAAATACATTAAACACCTATTTATATTGAGAAAGTTTTTTGCTTGCATAAAATTAAAGAGTTTAAGAAATGATACAAATGGAGGTGTATACATATGGAACCAATGCTATGTCCAAGTTGTAAAACGAACCGTACTCGCTTTAATATTCTTGAGCAACAAGTAAAACCAGTCAAATTAAATCCACAAACTGGTCAAGTAGAAGAAGAATATACAAATGACACGATGAATGCTTTTCATATGGCCTATCAAGGACCTACTTATCGCGTCCAATGCGCTGTATGTGGGCTTGTTGAAAACCCAGAACAATTTATTAAACCTGCTCAAAATCAGTCTTTCTAATAAAAACATTATTATCCCTTATAGAAATAGATTTTTCTATAAGGGATTTTTCCGTTTAATAACTTAATTAAAAATGTGTTTCTTCCTTATTATATGTTAAACTTCGCACTCTTTTAGAAATGTTTACATAGGAGAGGTAAAACAAACAATAAAAAGATAACGCTTCCATCAATATTTCTACTATTAACTTGTCATATAGTCATCTTTTACTTTTGGATCTTCGATTGGGAGAAAATAACGACTCCTTACGATCTAACAATATGGATTGTTTCTACTATTTGTAGTCTTTTACTTTACTACCATTTTTAAAATCAAAAATCTAATAAATTAATATTAATTGCTAG